>CAIWIS010000530.1 GCA_903912795.1 uncultured Bacteroidales bacterium | reverse complement strand
TGGTAAAATAAAAGATATTTCGGCAGGAGCAGTTTTGATAGCTGCAATTTGTGCAGCTATAGTGGGACTAATTATTTTTGTACCAAAAGGTTGGTCACTTTTACTTACATTTTTCTAGCAATGAAAAAACTGATTACGAACTTTCTAGGATTACTTTACCCAAACCTTTGTTTGATTTGTGGCGAGAATTTACTAAAAAGCGAACAGCAGATTTGCCTAAAATGTTTGAGCGAAATTCCGCGAACGAACTTTCACCTGCACAAAGACAATCCGGTTGAAAAGCGATTTTGGGGAAAAACTGATATTCAAATGGCAACCTCCTTTTTCTTTTTCACGAAAGGCTCTCCTTTTCAAAAATTACTTCACGAACTCAAATACCGCGACAATAAAGAAATTGGGGAATTAATGGGAAGCTATGCTGCTGTTGACATTTTGAATGTCGAATTAATCAATTCAGTTGACTATATTGTTCCTATCCCGCTCCATCCTAAAAAATATGCCAAACGTGGATACAACCAAAGCGAACTGATATGCAATGGAATGGCGAAAATTTTGTCAAAACCAGTTGAAAAACAATCGCTCCGACGAACCAGAGAAACCGCCACTCAAACCAAGAAGTCCGTTTTTGAACGCTATGAAAATACCGCCGGTATTTTTGAAGTAAAAGATAAAAATATGTTCGAAAACAAACACATATTATTAGTAGACGATGTGCTCACAACAGGTTCAACAATTGAAGCGGCTATTCAAGCAATAAAACAATGTGAAGGCGTGAAAGTGAGTATCTTTACGTTGGCAATGGCATAGATTGATGTGAAGATGATGTGGTGATAATTAAACGAGTTCGTCGAGTTTAGCCAATAATTCTTCGACGGATTTCAACTCTTCATTTTCAATAAACCAGTTTTCGGAAGTGATTTTTACAACAATAGGAGCTTCTTCCACTACCATATAACCTGCTCGGGCAAGTGCACGTAACGTCCAATACATACGCGTTTTATCACCTTCGACCCACACTTTTTTTGTCATTGGATAGTTCATCGAAAAGTTTCCATTAGCCGAGTTGAAATAATACGATTTACTTTGAAAGGCATCGTGGAAATGACCCTGCAATACCAAGTCTTCAGGCACTCCACATTCAATTCCATCGGTTTTAGTCATAAGCCAAATACGGTCGGCTGCTTGTAGCGCCATATCCAATTCATGCGTGGAAATGATGACTGATTTCCCTGTGGTATGTGCCAACTTATGCAGCAATAACATAATTTCTACACGATTAGGCAAATCGAGATGGGCAGTAGGTTCATCGAGCAAAATAAGTGGGGTATCCTGAGCCAACGCTTTTGCTATCATAACTCGCTGACGCTCACCGTCCGAAAGTTCATTTAACTGACTATTAGTTTTATATTCCAGATGAACCATTTCAATTGATTCACGAACAATTTCGACATCAGAATTGGATAAATCCCCCCACCAATTACAGTAAGGCTGACGACCCATGCGCACAATATCGGCAACTGTTGCATTTTCAATATCCACTTTCTCGGTTAACACAAGCGCTAATATTCGTGCCTTCTCGTGAATCCGTATTTTTTCCAATTCCTGATTATCGACCAATACTTTACCAAGAAGTGGCTTTTGCAAACCAGCCAATGTACGCAGCAAAGTGGATTTTCCGCATCCATTCTGACCAATTAAACATACCAGTTCACCCGCCTTCAAATCCAAATTGAGGTCGGACTGCACAACGATTTTATTCCTTTTTTTAGAATAACCGATGGATAGATTATGTGTATTTAAAATTGAAGACATTGACGTTTACTAGGATGAAAAAATATTAACTGGCACATTTATCAGTTCAATAAATATTTCAGTATTTTTCAAAAAAAGGCAAAGTTAAACCATTTTTTTGAAAATCTCATATAATAATTTGAAAAAACTGGACTGAGTGGAAAAGCTCTCCAAAATGAAATTGCGTTAGTGTTTCATTCTATTTTTTTACATTTATCGACGACTTACGAATATTCATTTTAGCCGTTAAGCAAACAGTTTCAGCGTCTGGTGGGGGATTTTGTGTGATTTGTGCTATCAGTAATCGTGCTGCAACTTCTCCCATTTCGAATGACGGTTGTTGTACGCTTGTTAGTGGTGGGTCAACCAATTGTGCCATTTCTGTTTCAGAAAATCCTACTAAAGCAATATCGTCAGGGCACTTAAGTCCTTCTTCTTTAATAGCTTTCAAGGCACCTAATGCAGTGGGATCATTAAAACAAAATACAGCTTGCGGCAATTCATTTTTCTGAATAAGCATTTTCATGGCTTCATAGCCCTTATCGCTGTATACGCCAGTTGTTAAAACTGAATTTTCAGAAATTTCCCTTTGGTGCTTTTTCATTGCATCAAGAAATCCTCTTTTTCGCTCTTTTGTTACAGCAAGTTTTTCTGGACCTGCGAAATGATATATCTTATTGAATCCACTGTATATGAGGTGCTCAGTAGCAAAAAAGGCCAATTTATAATCATCAATTATAACTTTTGGTGCAACTATACTTGAGGAAACACGATTGAAAAAAACAATTGGTATTCCACTATCAATCAATTCTTGATAATAATCTGAATTTTCGCCTTCGCGTGTAATAGAAATAAGAATCCCTTCCACCATATTGTTTTCCAATAACTTCAGGTTGCGTAATTCTACCTCCATGGTTTCTTGCGATTGAGTAATTAGAAGTTGAAAACCAGCCTCATCTACAACTTTCTGTATTCCCGAAATAACGATTGGGAAAAACAATGTTTTAAATTCAGGTACTACTAATCCAATAGTTTTTGAATGCCTGTTTTGTAATCGTTTTGCTATTGGGTTTGGTTTGTAGTTCTGACGTTTAGCTTCTTCACACACTATTCTTTTTGTTTCAGCATTTACATCCCAGCGGTCGGCCAACGCACGCGAAACCGTTGCGGTTGATATTTTCAACGCTGTGGCAATATCTTTCAATGTAGCATATTTTTTCATCACTGCAGTATTAGAAACATTTTGCAAATATATAAATTATTTCAAAAGAAATACGATGTCAATTAAAATGTAATCGTTTACGATGATTTATTTCCAATTGTAATCGTTTACAACGCTTTTTTTTAAACGACAAAGCATCTATTCTCACTTAATACTTTACATTTGCAGTACAAACATTACCGAATGTGTGTGTTTGTAATTTTGTTAAATCTAATTTTTCAATATAATACTTATGGGAATCACGGATACAATTGTAATCATTGCATTTACTTTATTAATCATTTTCATTGGCTTGTCTTTCTCAAAAAGATCAGCAGGTGATATGGTGTCTTTTTTTGCTGCCGGTGGTGCAGTGCCCTGGTGGATAAACAGTTTGTCACTATTTATGGGCTTTGTTTCGGCCAGTACGTTTGTAGTTTGGGGCTCGATCGCTTATTCTTCGGGCTGGGTAGCTATAACCATTCAGTGGGCTATGTCAGTTGCCGGAGTTCTAACCGGTATATTTATTGCGCCCAAATGGCATAAAACAAAATCGCTTACGGCGGC
>CAIWIS010000529.1 GCA_903912795.1 uncultured Bacteroidales bacterium | reverse complement strand
CTGATTCAAGTGATAAAGGAGCTGGGCTTTTAACTAATGGAGCAGCAATTGGAGGAGCTATTGCTGCAATTTATTGGTTACTAATGTTAGTAGGACGTTCAATTAGTAGTGCAATTAGTGGTAAAGTATCAAGCCGCACTCAACTTATTGTGGTTTCTGCAGCTGCAATTTTATTTGTATTAATTGCAATATTTACACCAAAAACTGTTACTATTTCAATGCCTGGGTATAGTGTAACTGAAGGTTTCAATATGTCACAAGTTCCACTTAGTGCTTTATTCTTAGTTCTATGTGGATTAAGCACTTCTGTTATGTGGGGAGGTATATTCAATCTAGCTGTTGAAGGATTAGGAAAATATACTGCTCAAGCATCTGGAATTTTTATGATGATGGTAGTAGGTGGAGGTGTTTTACCACTTCTTCAACAATTTATTTCTGATTCCGTTGGATATATGGCTAGTTACTGGCTTATTATTGCAGCTTTAGTTTATCTTTTGTTTTATGGTTTGGTTGGTTCCAAAAACGTAAACAAAGATATACCTGTAGAATAATTGACATTTAATAATTAAAAAATAATAATGGAAAAACCTTATGTAATTGGGATGGATATGGGCGGCACAAACACTGTTTTTGGTGTTGTTGATAGTCGTGGAAATGTAATCTCAAAAAGTGCAATAAAAACAGGCACTCACACTGATGTAAACTTGTATATTCAGGATTTATATGACGAATTAATTAAACTAATTGATGCTGTAGGTGGTAGTGAAAAAATTAAAGGAATTGGCGTAGGTGCACCTAATGGTAATTTTTATACCGGTAATATTGAATTTGCTCCTAATCTACCTTGGAAAGGCGTAGTTGAATTTGCAAAGTTGATGACTGAGAAATTTGGCATTCCAACAGCTCTTACCAACGATGCCAATGCTGCAGCAGTTGGTGAAATGACTTATGGTGGCGCACGTGGCATGAAAAACTTCATTATGATTACGCTTGGTACCGGAGTGGGTAGCGGAATTATTATTGATGGCAAAGTAGTTTACGGTCATGATGGATTTGCAGGAGAATTGGGTCACACTACAGCAATACGTGAAAACGGTCGTGTATGTGGCTGTGGAAAACATGGCTGCTTGGAAACTTATTGTTCTGCTACAGGTGTAGCTCGCTCAGCACGTGAAATACTAGGTTCAACAACTAAAGACAGCATATTACGCAATATTCCTGTTGACGATATTACATCGAAAGATGTATTTGATGCAGCCATAGAAGGCGATGAAGTAGCAAAAGAGATATTTGAATTTACAGGCAAAATTTTGGGTCAAAGCTTGGCCGATTTTGTGGCATTCAGTGCTCCAGAAGCTATAGCAATATTTGGTGGCTTATCTAAAGCAGGTGATTTAATTATGAACCCTATTCGTGAACACATGGAAGCTAATTTACTTCCTTTGTGGAAAGGCAAGATTAAATTGTTTTTCAGCGAATTAAAAGAAGCTGACGCAGCTGTACTTGGTGCAAGTGCTTTGGCTTGGGAGATTTAAGCAATTAAATATATTTAGAAAAAAAAAGTTGGTGAAATTTTTTCACCAACTTTTTTTTGATTATTTTTTCAACAGCTTAAGCTGAACTCTTTTTCGGACAGCATCCACTTCCAAAATTTGCACTTTTACATGCTGATGAACAGAAAATATTTCGGCTGGATTGGTAATAAATTTGTCGGACATGTTTGAGATATGAACTAATCCATTTTCTTTGATACCTACATCAACAAATGCTCCAAAGTTAGTGATATTAGTCACAATTCCTGGCAATTCCATACCTATTCGCAAATCATTTATTGTTTTTATCGAAGCATCAAATTCAAAAACTTTAACTGATTCGCGTGGATCACGACCCGGTTTTTCCAACTCAACAAGAATGTCAGTAAGTGTAGGTAATCCAATTTTTTCAGTAGTATATTGCTGTTTATCAATTGATTGAATAAGTAGTTTATTTTGAATAAGCTCATTCACTTTTACTTTTAAATCTTTTGCCATACGTTCAACTATTACATAACTCTCAGGGTGAACAGCTGAATTGTCCAATGGATTTTCAGCATTCTGAATACGAAGGAAGCCGGCACATTGTTCATACGTTTTTGCACCCATTTTTGGAACTTTCATCAATTCTTTGCGGCTTTTGAAAGCACCATTTTCGGAACGAAAGTCTACAATATTTTGAGCCAATTGTGGTCCAAGTCCAGAAATATAAATGAGCAAATGCTTACTAGCCGTATTGAGGTTCACTCCTACCCTATTCACTGCATTTTCAACCGTTTGGTCCAATGATTTTTTTAATAACGTTTGATCTACATCGTGTTGATATTGACCAACTCCAATTGATTTTGGGTCAATTTTTACTAATTCGGCCAATGGGTCCATCAATCTACGACCAATGGAAACAGCTCCACGAACTGTTACATCATAATCGGGAAATTCGTCGCGGGCAATTTTGGATGCAGAATAAATGGAAGCACCATTTTCACTCACTACAAAAACCTGCACCTCCCGATCGTAACGAATGTTTTGAATAAAATGCTCTGTTTCTCGCCCAGCTGTTCCATTTCCAATTGCAATTGCCTGAATATTATAGGCTTCTACCATTTTTTGGATTGATCTGGAAGCTTTATTATTATCACTTTGAGGTGGATGAGGATAAATTGTTTCGTTATGGAGTAAAGCACCCTGTGCATCCAAGCAAACCACTTTACATCCAGTCCGAAATCCAGGATCGATACCCAGCACTCGTTTTTGTCCTAAAGGTGGCGCTAATAATAGCTGTCGTAGGTTTTCTGCAAATACACGAATAGCTTCAACATCGGCCTTTAATTTGCTTTCGGAGGCAAACTCAGTTTCGATGCTCGACTTTAATAAACGCTTGTAAGCATCTTTAACTGCTTCGAATACCACATCGCCCGATTCATTATCACTTTTAACGAAAATCCGTTCTAATTTTTCCAAACATTTATCATCATCCGGATTTATTGAAACACGCAAAAAACCTTCAGCCTCTCCTCTACGCATAGCTAATAACCTATGCGATGAACAGCGACTTAACTTCTCGCTCATATCAAAATAATCGCGGTATTTTTGAGCCTCTTCTTCTTTTCCCTTAATTAGTTTAGAACTAATAATTCCATCGTACGAAAAGCTTTTACGAACAGCATTCCGAGCCGCTTCGCTTTCGTTTATCCATTCAGCAATTATGTCCTGAGCACCCGCGATAGCTTCGTCGGAATTCTTCACATTATCGTTTAAAAAAGCAATAGACATACGTTGTATATCACCCGTATTTTGCTTCATAATCATGCGAGCAAAAGGTTCTAAACCTTTCTCACGAGCAATTTCAGCACGTGTTCGACGTTTAGGTTTGTATGGAAGATAAATATCTTCTAACTCGTTAGAAATCCAACAATTATCAATGCGAATACGTAACTCTTCAGTAAGTTTACCTAGTTCTTCGATAGTTGTAAGAATTGTATCTTTTCGCTTAGCCAATTCGCAAAATTTATCATACTGCTCTTTGGTATCAGCCAATTGAACCTCATCCATACCGTCGGTCATTTCCTTTCGATAACGACTAATAAATGGAATAGTAGCACCTTCGTTCAGAAGATTTATAGCATTAAGAACTTGTTTTTGGGTAAGTTGAAGCGATTG
>CAIWIS010000528.1 GCA_903912795.1 uncultured Bacteroidales bacterium | reverse complement strand
GTATTGGCTCAGTTTGTAAAACGTGGTATTGCCATTACCCAAGGTTACGATATGTTGATTTGGGGAAATGTGCCTAATGGTGCAGGTCTTTCGTCGTCGGCTGCTTTGGAAGTTGTTACTGCTTTTGCATTCAACGATCAACTTGGCACTGACTTTAACCGTACTGTATTGGCACAAATAGGTCAAAAATCGGAACACGAATTTGCGTTGGTCAATTGCGGTATTATGGACCAGTTTGCTTCGGCTAATGGTGCGAAAGACCACGCTATTCATTTGAATTGCGATACTTTGGAGTTTGAACTCGTTCCTGTAAAACTGCAAGGCGTTAAAATTCTTATATCAAATACACACTCACCACACAAATTGGATTCGGGCGCATACAACCAACGCGTTGCGGAATGTCAATTGGCTGTAAAACAATTAAATACAGTTCGTCCGTTGAAATATTTGGCTGAATTGACTGAAGCTGAATTCAAATCAATCGAATCGGCTATAACCGACCCTGTAGCTCAAAAACGTGCTCGCCACGTTGTGGGTGAAGTACAACGCACCAGCGATGCTGTTAAAGCATTGAAAGCAGGTGATTTAGTGTTGTTTGGTCAATTGATGAACGCTTCGCACGTTTCGTTACGCGACGACTATGAAGTGACCGGCCCTGAATTGGATTGCATGGCTGCCGAAGCTTGGAAAATTGAAGGTGTTATCGGTTCACGCATGACTGGTGGTGGTTTTGGTGGTTGTACTGTTTCGTTGGTTAAAGACGAAGCCATTGATACTTTTATCAAAGAAGTGGGCGCTGCTTACGAAGCAAAAATCGGCATCAAACCAGAGTTCTACATTGCCGAAATTGGTGATGGAGCTTGTAAAATTGACTAAATATCTGCCCCTAACCCCTAAAGGGGAACTGGATTTGTCCCGAATGGTTTTTTTCTTTTAAGCCCCTTTAGGGGTTTGGGGCAGACAAAAAATATTTATATGGAAAAAATAATAAACGGTAAACCCGTATCGCTTTATACCATTGTAAACGCCAACGGCATGTCGTGCGACATAACGAATTACGGAGCGAAAATCATTCGCTTGTATGCGCCCGACAGGAATAAAAAGTTCGAAGATGTGGTATTGGCTTTCGATACACTCGACGAAATTGTTGAAAAGGAAGAGTATTATGGTGCTGTGTGCGGACGATTTGCCAATCGTATTAAAGATGGCAAATTCAGCATTGATGGAACTGAATATACGCTGGCTATAAATAATGGTACCAATGCCTTGCATGGTGGAATTGAAGGCTATAACAGTTTGGTTTGGGATGTGGTTTCTACCTCCGAAACTAAAATTGTTCTTGGATTACTTTCGCCTGATGGCGAAGAGGGATATCCCGGAAATCTGCAGATTACCTTGACTTACGAATTGACAAATGAAAATGCACTAAGCATTCATTACGAAGCAACTACCGATAAACCAACCATTGTTGGATTAACTCAACACTCGTATTTCAACCTGAAAGGTGCTGGAAACGGAACTGTAAAAGATCATTTGTTGCAAGTTAATGCTGGTTTTGTAACGCTACTCGACGAATCGTTTGCTCCTTCGGGCGAAATTTGTTCCGTGGAAGGTACTGCATTTGATTTCCGCAAACCAGTACTTATTGGCGAGCGGATTGATCACGAAGTGTACGTTCCTGGTTGGGGTATTGATAACAACTGGTGTCTGCGCAAGGAGCAGCAAGGCGATTGTGTTTTGGCAGGATACATTTACGAACCTGTAAGCGGACGTAAAATGGAAGTATTAACTACACAGCCCGGAATGCAGGTATATACAGGCAACTGGATTGAAGAACAAATAGGCAAAGAGGGTAAAACTTACGACCGTCAGGATGCTGTTTGTTTGGAAACGCAAGGTTTTCCAAATTCGCCAAACATTGCCCATTTCCCAAGTCCACTTTTACGCCCAGGACAAAAGTACGACGAATGGTGCATTTATAAGTTTTCCGCGGAGTAAGTAATATTTGATTAATAACTTTTTCGAAGAATTTAAATACAATTAATGCCACAAAACTTCAATAAAATGAATGTTTTGTGGCATTAATTTTGATTGTGCAACCCGTTAATTGCAACTTCGCAATAAAAAAAGTATATTTGCAAATTCAATCAGAACAACAATATAATGCGTATTACTCAAACTTTATCAAAAATAGTTGTACTTTTAATGGTTCTT
>CAIWIS010000527.1 GCA_903912795.1 uncultured Bacteroidales bacterium | reverse complement strand
GTTTTCCTACGCCGGTTGGCAAATAAGAACTCACCAAATCCAACTTATCACGAATATCGTTGGTTACCACATCAATATCCAACCCATAATTAAATTCCATGGTGATAATAGAACGGTTCTCTTTAGAAGTAGATTTTATACTCTTGAGATTGGCAACCGTATTCAATGAACTTTCCAACGGTCGGGTAACGTTTGTTTCAATATCCGAAGCACTTGCACCCTCATAGGTTGTCATAACCATAATGGTGTTTGTTTCGATTTTTGGCAACAAATCAATCGGTAATTTATTTAGCGAAAACAAGCCTAATACAACCACACCAATAAAAATCAGCGAAGTCATAACGGGTTTTCTGACAGAACTTTCGTATAAACTCATATATTTAAAATTAGAAGTTAGAGATTAGAAATTGGAAATTAGAAAATTGTCAATTGTCAATTATTTCGCCAATTGTGCTTCGCCACCATCAATCAATTTGGATTGACCAGCTACTACAATTTGTTCGCCTGTATTTAATCCTGAGATAATTTCAAATTCGTTGCCTAATCTTCGTCCAATTTCCACTTGTCTGAATTCTACTTTACCATTGTTATAAACATACACAAAGCGAGCACCTGAACCCGACTGTTTAACGATAGATTGATCAGCAACTACCACACGATTCATTTCTCCAAAATCGAAATTAACGCGGGCAAACATACCCGGACGCACTTTGCCATTACCATTTGCTATTTTCACTTCTACTCCAAAAGTACGTGTGCGTTCGTCGATGGTTGGGTAAATAAGACTTACTTTCCCTTTGAAAGTATCATCGCCAAATACATCAATTTTTACATCAACCGGCATACCCATTTTTACTTTTGAGTAAAACGATTCCGATACATCAATCTTAAGTTGCACTGGTGATATTTGCATTACAGTCATGATGGGCATTTGACCACTATACATATCGCCTTCGTCGTAGTTTTGGGCAGTAATAATACCATTGATCGGACTGAGTAAAAAGGTATTCTCGCTTAGGTTTTTCATATTTGTTTCAGCCATATCCAACTGTAATTTGGCATTGTCCAACTCTTGTTGCGAAGCACCACCTACAGCAAATAATCCCGAAACACGTTTGTAAATACGGCGCATATTTTCAATTTGCACTTCGGTATTCGATAAGTTAGCATTATCCATTTGAGCTAACTTTTGACCTTTTGTTACCGATGTACCTACTTCTACAAAAATCTTACGGATACGTCCGGGAGTGGATGGTGCAATGTTGTTTTTTACATCAGCCTGTACTGTAGCAGTAAAATCGCTACTTTGCACTACTTTGCGCATTTCAACTAATGCAGTTTTCACTATGGGTTTAGCTTCTTTTGTTTCAACCTTGGCAGCTTCTTTTTTAGTGCACGAAACCAATGCTATTGCAAAAATAATGAGTGGTAATAAATTTAACTTCTTCATGTCTTTGTCTTTATTTTGTTTGATTTTTTACTTTTAAATTCTAATAATTCTCATGTAACTCGTAACTATTTACTT
>CAIWIS010000526.1 GCA_903912795.1 uncultured Bacteroidales bacterium | reverse complement strand
GCAAAAATGCCTTTGCGCAAGGCTAAACACCGAAAAGGACACCGACTAAAGTTTTTTTCGTTACAACGCGCTTATAAATAACCGGATGTTTCATTTAACAGTACACAAAGGCAAGCAACAAAAGTAATCATTTTCGGGGACTCTATTGCAGGGTAATGCACATAATACGCTCATTTTTAATACAATTTATAGTTGTATCGGAAATGCGAAATGTATTTTCACGTTAAGTTGCAGTGATAGATAGTTTTTACCCACCATTTTTAAAACTTACAATTTGCACTGCGTGTGCTGATTGAAATCAATTTACAAAATAATTAAAATTAAAAATTTATGAGAAAAAATATAATATCCATCGCAATAATTGCGATAATTTTCGTTTTAAGTTCGTGCGAGAAAGATGAAGTGGCTCTAAGCCAGCCACAAGCAAATGCAACAAAAGACATCCTGACTTTTGCCACTCAGGAAGATTTTGACAAAACCCTTGCTAAAGTAAATGCAATGACTAAAGAAGAACGCATAGCGTGGGAGAAAAAACAAGGGTTTAAATCGTTTGGAAGTAAAAGTGACAGTATATATGAAAATACCAATCCTGATAATTTTAAGTCAAAAGTCGAAATGGAAGAGTTCTTAAAAAAATACTCAAACTATTTTGAAGTTAATACAAATGTAAATGGTGTTATGTATGTTGATTTAATTGAACATTCGAATGATTTAAGATATTTAATGAACGAAGATAAAATGCTTATTGTAGGAGATAAAGCATTTAAAAGCATGAAAAACGAATTACTATCAGATAAACTCGTGAATTTTGATAAAGTTAAACAAGCCGATGGAACTACCAATTCTAATTCAAGTATGAGTAAAGTGGTTTCTTCCAGTTTTGTTGATAATATCGACATTTGGGGTCCAGTGAAAACTGTTAGTGGGCAAAAATATACTTCTAAAGTTTGTTTCGAAACTGATAATGAATTGGAATTTTGGACTGGACTTCCTCAACGAAAAGATAGATTAACATTTTACAATTACAAATGGACTTTATGGACTTATTGGGGAGACTATTCTACCTACACTACCATGTCAGGTAATACTACTACTGCAAATTGTTCTGGTATACCTGAAATTTTTAATGCAGAATATTATCATGCTGGGACTAATGCATACGAAAGTAAATATGCATATTTTGCAATTGGCACATATCCTACAATTAGTTCATATTATATGCATTATGATTTTGATTTTTCTAATGCAAAAGGTGTAAATTTTACAGGTTCATATAATTATTAACTATTCAACCATTTACTTCGCATCATAATAGCGAAGTAAATGGTTATTTTATTTAAAAATCAAATTATTAACAAAATGAAAAAAGCTTCTTTAATTGCATATATCATTATGCTACAAGTATTTATTTTTACTACAAACGCTCAAACCACAGTGCCAACTGTAGAAAAAACGGAAAAACAATTTAAAATTGAACTTAAACCCTATTTTTCAAATGTAACAAGTAGGGCTGTATCACAAAATGATGCACAAGAAATTCGTGAGTATATTTACAATAAAAGACCTAATTACGGTTTTGAAGCACTTTACAAATTTAATAAGTTTTTGACAGCAGGAATTTACATTGCAAATTCAAACCCAACTTATAACAACGCTAGCTTAATTGGAACAGGAAATGGGAGAAGCTATCAATTAAATAGTTCTGGAAAATCAATTTTTTATGGACTTAAATCTGAAATACAGCTATTGCCACTTCTTATGAATGACAAAAAACTCCGTTTGAATCTTTATGTCCCCATGCAATTAGGACTTGTTTCACAGCAAGTTACAACATTTTCCGATAACTCAAAAACTTGGGATAAACCAGCCCTCGAAATAGGTGCCGGTTTAGGTATCAGTTACAATTTCACTAAAAACATTGGTATTTTTGGTGAATATCAACTGGGTAAATTTTATAACGACCGAAAATCGCAGTGGAAAGTGGGTGTATTAGTAACATTTTAGTAAAATCAATGAATAAATTAATCTTTTCTTTATTTTCTGTATGTATTTTGTTTACCTCCTGCCATGCTTTGGTGGAAGATGAATTTCCTGACTTTGCTAAAGTGCCAGTTATGAACGGATTGTTGCAAGCCGATAGCACTTTTCGAGTGCAGGTAAGTTTAACTGCAAACCTTACCGATACTGCTCCAACCTACGTGAGTAATGCACGCGTAATTATCGAAAGTACTGTTGCGACTCCCGATACCTTGGTTTATACCGAAAAGGGTTGGTATGTAAGTGAGCGAACTGCAAAAGCAGGTGCAAGTTACACCTGTATGGCTGAAATTCCGGGATATAAAACGGCAAGTGCTCAAACGACCATACCTGTTCCAACCGTAATTGATTCGATCAAATACATTGATTTAGTTGGACGAGATGAAGAAGCAGATAAAATTTCGTCTATTCAATTTCGTATCCGAAATAATGTGAATACCCAAAGATATTGGCAAGTAAATCTGAAAATAAAAGGAATTGGTATGGATTACAACTGGGAAACACACGAATGGACTGAAGGCTTGATTGAAAGAGAAAAATATTTTTATATGCAAGCTGGTCAGGACACCGTATTGCTCCACGAGGCAAATCCGCTGAAATTATTTAGTAATATCAAAATGAAAAGCGAACAATATTGGGTGCGAACTTACTATAACGAACATTCCAGTTCGAACATTGGTAAAAACGATACGATAATTATTGATTTACAGAATGTGGACGAATCCTACTACCGCTTCATGAAACAATATTACATTTATGATACTTCAGGTTTTGCTACGATAGGGCAATCGCAGCAGTTTTATTCGCTTTATTCAAATGTAAAAAATGGTTTTGGGTTATTTACGGGCATGT
>CAIWIS010000525.1 GCA_903912795.1 uncultured Bacteroidales bacterium | reverse complement strand
TTTGTGTTGTTCAAAATCGGTGGTTATTGTTTCCCAGTGTTGCGCAATAAACAATAAGCCAAATTCTTTTATTGCATTTACTATCTCCACTTTTTCAACAGCATCAAGCGGCAAAGTCATTTCAACCCCATCGTAGCCAGCACTTTTTACTTTTTGAAGAAAGTCCTTAAAGTCAAGATGATTTGAACCCCAATGAGGGCAGAAGTATTTGATATGCATTTTGTTGTGTTTTAAGTAATTGAAATGATAAAATACACCAGTTCTTTGGTATTATGGATTAATATTCGTATATTTGTCTCAATATGAGATATATAAAACTAAAAACAGAGGATATTGAGCTATTGGAATTGCTTGTCAAAACTAGCACCAACAATACCATAAGAAAACGTAGTCAGTGCCTTCTTTTATCACATCAAAAACGCACGATTAAAGATTTATCGATGATTTTTGATGCTGAAAGGAAAACAATCGAGAGGTGGTTTGATAAGTGGGATTCGGAAGGTGTCAATTCGCTGTCAATTGCTTCTGGACGAGGGGTTAAAACCAGACTAAAAGGTTTTGAAGAAGTGATTGGACAACAAATTGAACTTCATAATCGCAACATAAAAAACATACTTACTTTTCTAAAAGAAGAACATAATATAATCGTCTGCAAAAGAACTTTGCGGAATTTTTTAAAAGATGCTCGGCTATAAATGGAAAAGAGCTCGACTTTCTTTGAAACACAAGCGTAATAAGGACGAATTTGAACTTAAACAAGAACAAATAAATGACCTTAAACAACTGGAAGATAGTGGATATATTGACCTTTATTTTGGCGATGAAAGTCATTTCGGACTTACGCCAAATGTGCCATATGCTTGGCAGTTAAAGGAAAAGCCATTATTGCTGCCCGCAGCCAAAGGTAAATTTCTAAATGCTGTTGGCTTAATGTCTGGTAAAAACGATTTGTTTTTTCAAGTACTTGAATCAACTTTCAATACTGATAAAATTATTGATTTTATGAATAGTTTTGTTGAACAAATAAACAAAAAAACAGTGGTAATACTTGACAATTCACCTATTCATAAATCGAACAAATTCATGGCGAAAATCCAAGAATGGAAAGAAAAAGATGTTCTTATTTTCTTTTTACCTCCATATTCACCTGAATTGAATTTAATCGAGATATTGTGGAGAAGAATCAAGTATAATTGGATACCACTTGATGCTTATCTCTGTTTTCAGAATCTCAAAGAACGCTTGTCGTTTGTGTTGAATAACTTCGGCACAAAATACGACATTATATTTTGACCATTACTTAATAAGTACTATCGTGCTTAAATAGACATGGACTTTCGGGTTTGGCAAATGTTATTAACACCGGCCATAAATCCTTCCATTTAACAGCATCTTTTGAGATTGAAAGTGCAATGGCGCCTTCCCCTTTATTGGTGATGGTCATTGTAAACATAAGGAACTCATCTTTATACCTAATAATGTGAGCATCCCTAAAATCAACCCAAGTATTGGAACGAATAATTGTCCAAGAAGGTGGGGCAGTATTTATTGGATTATGTTTACATCTATCCCATTTATATAAATCCTTACTTGTTGCCAACCCAATTGTTTGTTTTCCAAAAGCCCGATCATCAAAGCCAGTATATACCATATAATTAACACCTTTGTACTTCAGAATAGAAGGTGCAGAAACTACTTGACCTTCCCATGATTTTGGTATTACCTGAAGTAAGCGTGGATGATACTGCCAATTTTTTAAATCTTTGGAAGTGGCATGACCAAATGCTTTTTCGTTATTGGAATCTTGCCAGTTCTGATGTGTTGGAGAAGCGTCTCCTACATTGTAGAAAAGATGAAATGTATCACCTTCCTT
>CAIWIS010000524.1 GCA_903912795.1 uncultured Bacteroidales bacterium | reverse complement strand
ACTTTTTTCTCAAAAACACAAATATGCTCGTAAACTTTTTCAGAATGAATCATCAACTTCAATAGAAATTCCTCTTTGGGTTCTCTGTGGTTGTTTATTACCTGACTTAAACTCACAGGGGCAACATCGATATCTTCAGCAAAAACACTCCGCTTTGCATAAATTGAATCGATGTATAATTTTAGGAATTCTGAAAAATTATTATTATCGTCACAGATAGGATTCTTTACATATTCGTCCATTTTCAATTTCAATTGTAAAAGTTTTGCACGAATAACCTGTTCCTTCGATACGTTTTTCATCCGCATCAAGCGACTTTCCATCAATGAAGTGGCTTCAGATTTGTGCTCGGCATCTGATGCATATCTCGAATCTAACCCAAATTCGGCATCAAATTCTTTCGTATTAATTTTTGTTTTATTCATTGTCGTATTTATTAATCAAATCTAATATTTCAGGTACTTCAAGACTCAACGTTATTCCTGTAATGTTCATTTTATATTTGTCTATGTAATGTTGTGCTATTTGACTTTTCGGTTTGAGTGATACACAGGCAAGTTCAGCATATTCAAGTACTGCAATTTTCGCAATATGTGTAATTAAATTCCCTGCTATATTATCATATATCTTCGTACTTCCTTTATTTTCCTTCGAAACTGTAAGAAGTCTTATATGAATTCTCCATTCTTCGGGAATCCTTTCTACCGATACAAGCCCTAAAATATCTCTTGAACCAATAATTCGGATTTTATAAACTTCCTGATTCCGTTCAATACTCCAATTAAAAAAATACCTGTCTTTTCGAAGTAGTTTAAAATCACCGATTTCTATTGCTGCAATTTCAACCGGATATTCTTTGCCAGTTGAGGTTTCAATAATCTTCATGTAAAAAATGGTTTTTATTGCAGCATGCTAATGCTACCAATATCTGCATTGCAGAAGCACAAGATTCATATTACTTTAACACAACAAAGATACAAAAAGTTTACGTAATACGGAAACAAACTTAAATGTAATTTACAGCTTACGGAATCTTTTTACCGCATCCCATACAATTTCAACTGATCATCGCTTTTGCCAAATGCACGACTGGTAGTAAGTTTTGAGAGCATTGTGGTGGCGACGGTGCGGGAGGCAGCTGTTTGGCGAACAGTCGGAGTGCGATTTCGAGTCGCGCCCCGACTAACCTTAATCTTTTGGCTAAAGCACTGATGCTATTTCAACTGTAAGAATGGGCTCCCGATAAAAGAATTCCCGACACATCGGGACAAGCTGGGATAAATGGCACTCAATCCAATTCAAATTTTTAGATACCTCGCTGCGCTCCTGCCTGCGGTAGGCAGGTCGGCATGACAATGCCAATGTGTAGGAGAATAATTCCGTCGCCCGACTGACAAGCGAAACTGAAACATGCTATTGGCGACGGTGCATGCCTACCTTTCTTTAGCGGCAGCGCCGCGACATATTTGTAGAAAACATGTTAAAACCCACCACCTCAAACGACCCCGTACGGGGTCGAAAAACAGCCGTGAATGACATTTTTTCTACCTCAAAAACGCTACGGCGAACAAGGGTACTTCTGTGAATAAAATTGTTAGATTACAATATCAACAAACCGTATAATCTTACCCTCTTTCCAACCCATAATCTTTACATACACACCATTATGGTTTTGGGCTGTTTTGTTTTCACAACCCTGACATAACTTTTCTTCTATATGGTCATCTTCTTTGCCAAATAAAGTTTCTTCGCCTTTTACAATTACTTCTTCCTTTTTGCAACTCATTGGAATCACATATTTTAAACCATCCATT
>CAIWIS010000523.1 GCA_903912795.1 uncultured Bacteroidales bacterium | reverse complement strand
CATGGATGTACAAAACTCACCCCAACTATCCGAACCCCGAAGGGGTTCAATACACATAAAGTCTGGTTAAAAACTTGTCCGTCCACTGACGGATTAAAGCTCCGGCTTTTAATATTATATTTGATATAATTTGCAAAGCAGAGCTTTGCTTTTAGCCGGACGTAGGCGGAGCCAACGCCCAACCCAGCGCGAGATTTACACTACTCCGAACAGGGAAACCAGTTATTCGTTTTTATAATTTGTAAAAATCATAATCTGATTCAACTTTTGCAATTCTGGTCTTAAATGACTTATACCAAATCTTTCTTCCATTTTCTCTTGCGATCTTATGTTCTGAATTTTCCTTCCATTTTCTAATAGAGTCCAAATCCCTCCAATAAGAAACTGTTATTCCTATTTCATTTCTAGCACTCTCAACGCCGAGGAATCCGTCCTGTTGCTTAGCTAATTCAACCATCTGTTCAGCCATGTCTGCATATTCGTTATCTCCATCAGTTCTTATGGAGGTAAATATTACTGCGTAATAAGGCGTTTTTGGTGTGTCTGCAATCATGTTGTCAATATTTAAATTCCCATTAATTTCCTAATATTATCTGTATTGTTTTTTGTTGTCAATCGCTCCCGCTCTTAGTAGCGTAAATTTCGCACTGGACGCTAATCGTAGTGTCTTCACTACGCACGGTTAAAATAAAAGCTCAAGCTTTTAATATTTTATTCTAATGTGCAAGGCAGGAGCCTTGCTTTTTGCCGGACGTAGGCAGAGCCTACGCCCAGCCCAACGCGCGATTACAGGCTACGCTCAGCGAGGGATTGCGGGCTACTTTCCTGTCCGCCTACACCGAAGTTTGAGCGGGGCAGAATGCTTGAATTACCACAAAAACCCTTATTGCATATAGCCTTTGTTAGCTGCTGCCCTTTATTTAATTTATTTATTCATGCTTCATTTTAGCACCATAGAATAACCAGAAAATCAATGTCATTGTTGTCACAGTAGCTATAATCAGCGGAAACCAAAACGATATTATTGCTAATATTGAATAAACGATAAATGTAAAATATCCATTTTTGCGGTTATTCTTAATTTTGATAATGGCCTTTTCATTTTTAGCTAAGTCATTTTTTAGAGATGCTCCACTTAATAAAACCCATCCAATACCCTGAAGAGCAATTATGGAAGTATAAAGAAATACTGCTGGAGTTGAGTGGTCGGATAAAATATATTCACCAACCAAAGATGTTGGGAAAGGTATAAACACTACTGTAAGTAATAAAAAACCATTTGCATAAATAAACGAAATAGACGATTTATTCACCATTTTAAAGGCATTGTGATGATTTACCCAAGTAATAAAGATAATAATGAAACTTAAAATAAATGCAAATATCGAAGGCATAATATGCTTTATAGCTAGCCATATCTCACTTGTTGAACTAAATTCTATTGTGGATGGAAGTTTTATGTCAATAATCAATAGCGTTAATGCTATCGCAAAAACACCATCGCAAAAGGCTTCTAATCTTGAGTTCGGATTTTCTGCTGACATATAAGTTGCTTATTATATAGTTCTTGATAATTATTCTTTCCAGTCTTTAACAGTGTTTTTATAGTCTTTTGAAATACCCCAATGTGAAGTCAAAATATATTCTACATTCGGGATGTTCGTTATTTTTGCAATTGATTTTGAAGCCATTTTGTGGTCAAGGTCAAAAAACTTTACTGAATTTCCAAGTTTACCTTCTTGCAAACTCAACATATCTCCGACAAATAAATATTTATCGTTTACCTGAAAACACATTGAGCCGCTGGAATGACCTTCGGTAAGAATACAATTTATCTTATGCGACCCTATTTTAAAAGTTTGCTTATCGTCTAATAAATTATAGTCGCTTCGGCTCATTTTATTATTAACAAATGGTATTTTCTGTTTTTTACCATTAAGCATATTTACTTCTTCTTTTGCCATATAAAGTTTTGCATTCTTAAATAATGGAAGTGCAGCAACGTGGTCCATATCCGAATGGGTTAGTAAAACTGCTATCACATCGTCAGCATTTATATTGAGCTCTTTCAAACCTTTTTTTACGTTTTCAATTCCTTTTCCGGCATCTATGGCAATGTAACCAATGCTATCTTTAATAAGATACATATTGACAAAGTCATCTTTGATGACATATCCATTTTCTGAAATTTTTCCAGTTTCGGCAGGTCGCATTTTTGCTGTTTCGGATTTGAATTTCAGAACAAAACCGACAACAATTATTAATATTGCTGCGACGATTACCCCAATTACGATTAATGTGTTCATTTTTTTTAATTTAAATTAATAATGAACAAAATTAATTGGAGTTTCATATTCAAAACGATAACAAAAGATAAGAAATCAGATTTGCCATTTTTTAGTAATACGATTTCTAATTCTGCTTAATGAAACTGGTGTTACTCCCAAAAATGATGCAATTTGATGCTGTGGTATTCGTTGAAGCAAATCAGGTCTGTCATTTAAGAGAGTAATGTATCTTTCTTCTGGACTGTTTAAAAGATAAGAAATAAACAAGTCATGTAACAATACAAATCGATGTTCAATGGCTTTTCTTATAAACTCGTTCATTTTTGGAAAAATGTCATAAAGCTTTTCTTGTGCTTCGTGAGTAAGAACCAAAACTTGACATTCTTCCAAGGTTTCTATGGCAACTTTACTGGGTCTTCGTGATAGAAAACTGTCATAAGAACCAGCAAACATATTTTCAGTAAAAAAGTAAGTTGAAAGTTCTTCTCCGTCTTTTTCGCAATAAAGCCTAATGCAGCCTTTTATAATGTAAAATACTTCGTTTGATACTTTTCCAATGTCCAAAAGAATAGACTTCTTCTTGAACATTCTTGTTTCAAAATAAGGCATAATGATTTCTAATTCACTGTCGTTAAAGTCGGTGAATTGTCTAAAATGTTCTATTTTTTCTGCTTCGTTCATTTATTGCTGTCTGTTTTTTTAGGGTTGCAGCTAACACGTAAATATGCGATCTCTAATTGGCTATGCGATGTTTAGTTCGCATATATCTACTGTAAGATCTTGATTTGTGTTTGTTATAATGTTGAATTATAGCACAATAATTAAATTGTTCATTTTGCTAAGTATTCGCATAGCCAACTTGTTAATAGATATAAAAATATAAATGTTTTTTGGATTCATTTAATTTTATGCCCCAAAGATAATTATAATATTCTTAATTAACAATGTTTTAGTTTAATTAATCTACAGATTGTCTGTGGGACTTTTATTTGGTCAAATTCCTTGGTTGTAATATGCGTGTATATCTCCGTAATTTTGCTATTTTGCACAAAAAAACAGACAACGAACTGCAGTATTTCTGCCATACGTTGTCTGTTGTCTGTTGTCTGTTGTCAGAGGCTTACACCGTGGCTGCTGCCGGCGCTTCGGTACGTGTTCCGATTTTCGAATTTCGGATCGATTTTACAAGCTCATTGAGTTCGGCATGCAATTCGGCCCATCCATTTACCGATTTCATTCCTTCTACTATGCTCAGGTAATTGCGCAGTGCTCCTTCTAAGTTTCGGCGTATAGATGTTGCCGATTGCATCAGTCGTAGATTCGAATTGGCTGCCAACTGCTCGGCATAAATGGCTTTAAACTCTGCCTGCGACTGTTTTAGCAATTCGAAATAAAGTGTTAGATGCACGCTTTCTAGTTTTTGTAGATTGACCGGTGTACTTAGTTCCGAAATCAGTTTGTCCATTTCGGTGGTTTGGTCGTTGTAACTGTAGGTGTGAATGTCCAGTCCCCGGTTTTGGAAAATGCTAAATAAATCAACTGCGTTTTGCTGACCTGCAAATGGCGGCAACTTTATCAAACCCGCTAGCATTGTTTTAATTCCTAAAAACACGCTGTCGCACTTAAAGTCGGCCTTTTCAACCGTTGTACCTAATCCACTGAAAGTAGTTTTTCCGAATACGGTAATGTAGCCTGTAAACTCGGTGTCGAGTGTAGCCAGTAGAGGTTGATCCTTTACTACTGTGTACTTCGCTTTTTTCGAAATTGAAATTGTTTGGTCGGCTAACGAACCCAAAACACTGTTTGAAAGTCTCGATAATGTAATCTGCATACTAAAAATTTGGTTTTAAAAAATGATTAATAAAAAATGTATATCACACGAAAAAATAATGCATTGATATGTTAGTACCGCTTTACTACGGTGAGTTCCTTTTCGACGGGGGAACTTACTGAAGCCCTACGGTGAGTTCCTTTTGGTCAGGGGAACTTACTGAAGCCCTACGGTGAGTTCCTTTTGGTAAGGGGAACTTACTGAAGTCCTACGGCGAGTTCCTTTTGTTCGGGGGAACTTACTGAAGCCCTACGGCGAGTACTTACTCCGTATAATTTCCACTTCTGCATCTGAAAAAAAAAACACCCGCTCCCGAAGGTCTGAAACCTCCGAAAACGGGTATCTGCATTTATTGAGTATGAAAATAAAGCCATAAAAAAAACGAATAAACGGTTATTTCAAAGTGGAAACAATGTCTCCGCTAGTTAACTGAACCGTTATTCGTGCCTTAGTTGTAAACAAAACATTTCATAATTAACAGTTCGTGCTGCAAATGTAAATATTTAGTTTTGTTTGTGCAAT
>CAIWIS010000522.1 GCA_903912795.1 uncultured Bacteroidales bacterium | reverse complement strand
CAAGATAAAAATTTAAAGTACCAGGTATCCCAATTTCAACACCTACATAAATAAAAATACCAATAACGCCTAACACTGTGTGACGAAAACTCCAAGGACTGTGTGTGAAATTTGTTTTTATAGATCCACCTTTTTGTAAATGTGGTTCAGGGATAGCAAAAAATGAGATAATTACGAAAGCTGAAGCAAAGACACCCATAGCAATAAACAAGAGTGAAGAAACGTCAGTCATAGTTGTTTGAGCTGTTACAGTTCCAATTAGCGCTCCAACAAATAATGGTGTTAGTGTTCCAGATAATGAATTAAGAGCACCACCAGTTTGAATAAGTTGATTACCTTTGTTTCCACCTCCGCCTAATAAGTTAAGCATAGGATTTACAACAGTATTTAGCATACAAACACAAAAACCGCAAATAAATGCACCAAATAAATAAATAATAAAATTTAATTTAATTGTAAAACCTCCAAATGCAAATACATCTGTTGTTGCTCCAATTTTACTAGATAAAAATTGTGTAAATAATCCTAAAACTCCGATTGCCATTGCAATAAGTGCTGTTTTTTTGTAGCCAATTTTTACAAGCATATTACCTGCTGGAATTCCCATAAAAAAGTATGCTAGGAAATTCATCATGTTGCCCATCATACCTAATACATTTGAACCTGCGTATTCGTTTTTCCAAATTGTTCCAAATGGAGCAGCAAGGTTTGTTACAAATGAAATCATTGCGAACAATGCAAACATAATTGCAATTGGCAATGCATAATTCTTTTTTTCTGTTGTCATTTTAATTTGTTTTGATGATTAATATTGATTTGATGATTTTGATTTTTTAATGAATTTAAAATCGACTTGCAAAAATACGAATTATTATTTCTTTAAAAGAGGTTTTTATTGTATCAATTCATGTTTTACAACACGTTTTACAAGTGAGGTAAGTTTATAATCTCGTAATTATAAATTTTGGAATAAAAATTCACTCATTCGTGTATATAAATGCTTGCGAGTTTGATTTCCAAGTATACTATGATTCTTGTCTGTATATAGTTGCATTTCAAATTGCTTGTCTGCTTCAACCAATTTATCAATATACAACATGGTGTTTTGAACATGCACATTATCATCGGCTGTACCGTGAACTATAAGTAATTTTCCATTCAATTTGGATACCATTCCTATGGCTGATGTCTGTGTGTATCCATCAAAATTTTCTTGAGGTCGGTTCATAAAACGTTCGGTATAAGCAGTATTGTATAAATTCCAATCAGTAACTGGTGCCACCGCAATACCAGCTTTAAATATTCTCTCACCTGTGCTCATGCTCCACAAAGTCATCGAACCTCCATAGCTCCAACCCCATATTCCAATTCGGTTTTTATCTATAAACGATTGCTGAGCAAGGTATTTGGCAGTTTCAATCTGATCTTTGGTTTCGAAAATTCCTAATTTTCCGTAAGTGCATTTTCTGAAATCAGCTCCACGCGCTCCAGTGCCTCTACCATCTACACATACAACTACATAGCCTTTTGTTGCTAAATAATATTCCCAATCAATACTCCATTTGTCAAGTACTTGTTGCGAATTTGGTCCACTATACTGTACTTGTAAAACTGGATATTTTTTTGTCGTATCAAAATTAATTGGTTTTAGTATCCAGCCATTTAGCTGTATATTTTCAGACGTTTTAAAAGTGAAAAACTCTTTTATAGGCAGATTCAATGATTCAAAATCATTCTTAATATATTCATTGTTATTTATAGAACGAATTTTTAATCCTGCATTGGTATATAAAAATAAAGAGTTGGGTTTTGAAAGCGAAGATGCATTATCAACAAATAAACTATAGGTGGAATTGAAACATGCTGTATGCGCTCCCTTACCATCAGTTAAACGCAATTTCTTTAACTTTAAATCGATGGAATAAATATCGCGTTGCATAGGAGAAACTTCAGCCGATTGATAATATAATACCTTTTTGGCTTCATCATACCCATAAAAATCTGTTATATCCCAATTACCTTTAGTTATTTGTTTAAAAATTTCGCCAGTAATCCGATATTGATATATATGACGATATCCATCTCGTTCACTTACTCCGAAAAAATATTGATTATCACTACTAAAGCGCAGATTATCAATATTATCGTAATCAATGTATCGCTTATCTTGTTCCCGTAAAATTAGCTTAGTTACTGTCGAACGGGGATCTGCAAAAAACATTTCAAGCCTATTCTGACTTCTATTTAGTTTGAATATTGCCAATTGGTCTGGTGAGTTGGTCCATTTAATACGAGGTACATAAAAGTCTTCATCAGCTTCATCAATTTTCATTACTCGAGTCGTTTTATTAAAGTCGTCGTAAACACAAACTTGTACTTTTGAATTGCTTTGACCAGCTTTTGGATATTTAAATTTTAGAAAGCCAGGATACAGATTTAAATCGTCTGGACTATGCTCATTTTTAAATAATTGAAACGAAAACTCAGGGATTTCAGTTTCATTGAATTTAGTAAATGCCAATAATTTACTATCCGGACTCCATGCAAAATGGCGAGTTGCCTCAAATTCTTCTTCGTAAACCCAATCAGGTGTTCCATTAATTATTTTTCCAACTTCACCATCTTTAGTTATTGCTATTTCTGATTTAAAATCGACCTTATACATAAAAAGATTATTCTTACGTGCATAAGCTATATAACGTCCATCGGGCGAAAATAACGGAACTTCTTGAGCGCCATTATCTGATAGTGCTTCAATTTCCTTACGTTTTATATCATAAATATAATAATCTGCTGTAAAAGTCCTTCGATAACGGTATTTTACGTTAGTATAAACCAATATCTTTTGTTCATTAGGACTAAAAGTGTATCCTGTAATTTTTTTTATCGGACATTTTTTAGCTTGAAATACACTAAATAAGGTATCAACAGTTGAACCAGTTTTATAGTTATATTTAACTATTGAATTATCATTAACTAGTATTGTATAGTGCTCACCATCAACCATTGATTGTGGTGAAAGTAAATTCTTAACCTTGAATTTTCCACTAGTAATGTCCGTGAGTAAATCGCCAAATACACAATATGTTGATATCAAAAATAGAATTAAAAAGCAAAGTCGTTTCATAATAGTCAAAAAATTTAATTTATCACACAAAAATAACGCAAAATCTCTTCGATTCAACTTCTTGTCTAAAAGTTTTAAAACCATTAACAGATTAAAACATTACAAGAAGAATAAACTTACGCCAATAATACTAATTATTGCGCCAATAATCTGTTGAATTTTAATTTTTTCACGAAACATAATGGCTGATGGCCAAATAATAAAAATTGGAACCAAGGCCATTAATGTAGAAGCAACTCCAGTATTTGTATGCTGAATAGCAAATAAAGCAAGTGAAACGCCCAAAAATGGACCAAATATGGATCCAACTGTCACTGCTTTCATACCTATCTTGTCTTTTAAGGCAAGCATAATTTTTGGCCAACGTCCCAATATAGTAATCATAATTGCAAAACTAGCCAATCCAAATATTGCTCTAATTTGTGTTGCAGCCACTGGATCGTAATCACCTATTCCTTTTTTACTCAATATTATTCCAATGGATTGACCTAAAGCACCTCCAAGAGCTAAAAGCAATCCCTTAATTGGAATATTTAATTTCATTTTCTTATTGGAAATTGCAGTGACAATTCCAGCAATACTTACAAAAATAGCTATTACTTCCAATGTTGTCAGTTTTTCCTTTAAGAAAAACCACCCTATTATGGCCGTTAACATGGGCGAAAAACTCATAATTAAAGCGGCAGTACGCGATCCAATTACTAAATAGGATTTGAAAAGCACTAAATCGCCCAAGTAAAAACCAATAACACCAGATAAACCAAGCCAAAACCACTGATAACCTGTTGCATCTATAGGCAATAGAAGTCCTTTTGTTACTAAAGTGGTTAAACCAAGAAATAATAAAGCAAGGAATAATCGAATAAAATTAACTGATAATGAACCAATTCGAGTTCCTGCCTTTTCAAAATACAAAGCACTCATTGTCCAGCACAATGATACACCTAACCCTGCTATTTCGCCTATATGTGATAAAGCCATAACGATTTTTTTTATGCAAAGTTAAACTTATTTTTGACACAAAAAAAGAGGACTTTACATCCTCTTTTCTTAATTCTTAAGTCGTAATTTGAAACTCGTATTTACTTCACTATTTTCTCCAATTCAGATATATTTATGGCAATATCCTCGTCAGTAAGCGAATAATTTACTAAATCACCAGCCAAATATTGATCATAAGCCGCCATATCAACTAATCCATGACCTGATAAATTAAACAAAATTGTTTTCTTTGTTCCTTCTTCTTTGGCTTTTAACGCTTCGTTTATAGCAGCGGCAATGGCATGAGCCGATTCAGGAGCTGGTACAATTCCTTCGGTTTGAGCAAATAAAACACCCGCTTTGAACGAATCAAGTTGGTTAATATCAGTTGCTTCCATTAATTTATCCTTCATCAATTGACTTACAATAGTACCAGCACCATGATAACGTAATCCACCAGCATGAATATGAGCTGGAGCAAAGTTATGTCCAAGTGTAAACATTGGGATTAAAGGAGTATAACCTGCCTCATCACCGAAATCGTATTGGAAAACACCACGAGTTAATTTTGGACACGATGATGGCTCTGCCGATATAAATCGTGTTTTTTTACCATCTTTTATATTGTGACGCAAAAATGGAAATGAAATACCTGAAAAGTTAGATCCACCACCAAAACAACCAATTACTACATCTGGATATTCTCCAGCCATTTCCATTTGTTTTTCGGCCTCTAAACCAATTACAGTTTGATGTAACGAAACATGATTCAATACACTTCCCAACGTATATTTACAGTTCGGGGTACTCATGGCAAGTTCAATTGCTTCCGATATAGCTGTACCTAAACTACCTTGATAATTAGGATGTTCGGTAATAATTTTTCTTCCTGCTTTGGTCGACATACTAGGTGAAGGTATTACTTGTGCACCCCAAGTTTGCATCAGCGAACGGCGATATGGTTTTTGTTCATAGCTGATTTTTACCATATATACAGCCAATTCAAGCCCAAATGCTTTTGAAGCAAAGGCCATAGCCGTTCCCCATTGTCCAGCACCAGTTTCAGTAGTAACGTTTGTAACACCAGCTTCTTTACAATAATATGCTTGCGCTAAAGCTGAATTTAATTTGTGTGAACCTACTGGGCTAACACTTTCGTTTTTAAAATAAATATGTGCAGGAGTATCTAAAGCTTTTTCAAGACTATAAGCACGTACAAGTGGAGTAGGGCGGTATATTTTGTATTTTTCAAGTACTTCTTCTGGAATATCTATCCATGGATCAGTATCATTCATTTCTTGATCAGCTAATCCTTTGGCAAACAATGGATAAAGATCATCGGCAGTTATAGGTTGACGAGTTCCGGGATGTAACATTGGCATCGGTTTTGTTGTCAAATCTGCCATAATATTATACCATTTAGTTGGTAATTCACTTTCTGGTAATAGAAATTTCTTTGTTTTTTCCATGATGCTTTTTTTAATAATGATTAAATTTGACGCAAAGTTAGTAAAATTTCAATTAAATCAATAGTTATTTCTATCATATTTCAATAAACTGATAGCATTTGTTTGATTTTCAACAATTCCACATTGTAAACATTAAATTTCGATACCTTAAAAATAAATTGTATTTTTGCAGAAAATAAAAAGCACAATATGGTACAATCAATGACTGGCTTTGGTAAAGCTACTTGCGAAAATGGAAATAAGAAAATTGTTGTTGAAATTAAATCACTTAATAGCAAACAATTAGATCTATCAACACGCATTTCGGGTTTATATCGTGAAAAAGATATTGAAATTCGTACCGAACTATCTCAACAGCTCGAAAGGGGTAAAATTGACTTTGCTTTGTATATTGATAATTCAGGCAAAGAGTCAGTTTCGCAGATTAACAAATCAGTGTTAATGGCTTATTATGAGCAAATTAAAGAAATATCAAATTCCACTGGAATGGAATTACCATCAAATTGGTTTGAAGTTTTGCTACGATTGCCCGACGCTCTTAAAACTGAAATGGTTGAATTGGATGAAAACGAATGGGTTTTAATAAAATCAACTATTAATCAGGCTATTAATCAGTTAATTGATTTTAGAATTCAAGAAGGTAAATCACTCGAAATTGTTTTTTTGACTAAAATTAATCGTATTGCTGAGCTGCTCGATCAGGTAGCACCTTTCGAAAATGAACGTATCGAAAAAATTAAATTAAAACTTGAAGAAAATCTTCAAAGTATTTCTGATAAAATAAGTTACGATAAAAATAGATTAGAACAAGAATTGATTTTTTATATCGAAAAATTGGATGTGAACGAAGAAAAAGTGCGTTTAAAAACACATCTCGATTATTTTATCGAAACAATGAAACATGAGAAGTCACCTGGTAAAAAACTCGGTTTCATCGCTCAAGAAATTGGTAGAGAAGTCAATACATTAGGTTCTAAATCAAACCATAGCGAAATGCAAAAAATAGTGGTACTTATGAAGGACGAATTAGAACAAATAAAAGAACAAGTTTTAAATGTTCTCTAACCTTATCACTTTATAAACCTCTAAGAACTTTATAAACTTATATTCATGGCCGGAAAATTAATTATTTTTTCAGCTCCTTCTGGTGCTGGTAAAAGTACAATAGTACATCATTTATTAACAAAAAATTTGAACTTAGAGTTTTCGGTTTCAGCTACAAGTCGATTACCAAGAGGTGTTGAAAAACATGGTATTGATTATTATTATTTTACTGCTGAAGAATTTCGTAAACTTATTGATAATAAAGATTTTATTGAATACGAAGAGGTGTATGAAGATTTATACTACGGCACTCTTCGTTCAGAGATTTCGCGTATAGCTACTAATGGAAATAATATCATTTTCGATGTAGATGTGGTAGGTGGATTGAATATAAAAAAGCAATTTGGTGACCAAGCTTTAGCCATTTTTATTGCTCCGCCAAGCATCGAAACGCTATTAAAAAGACTCAATAATAGGGGGACTGACACAGCTGAAATGATACAAAAACGTGTTGGAAAAGCAGAACACGAATTGAGCTTTGCGCCAAAATTTGATATTGTAATTGTAAACGATAAGCTTGAACAAGCTCAAAATGAAGCTGAACAAATTATTCGGGATTTTTTAAACAAATAGTTTTATTTTTCGTCTAAATCGAGCATTTATGCAAGTTGGACTGTTTTTTGGTTCTTTTAATCCTTTTCATTTAGGTCATTTGAATTTGGGGAAATATCTTGTTGAAAATAAGATGTTTGATGAGGTTTGGTATATTGTTTCGCCTTGTAATCCACTTAAAAACCAATCGGATTTGATTGACGAGAATATTCGGCTCGAAATGATAGTAGGAGCAATTCAAACCGAAATGCAACTTAAAGCATCTGATATCGAGTTTGCAATGACTATACCTTCTTATACTATTGATACATTGAACTTATTGTCAGAAAGTTATTCAGATCATACCTTCTCATTATTAATGGGTAGTGATAATGCATTAGTTTTTGATAAGTGGAAGAATTACAATGAGTTACTTGAAAATTATAAGATAATTGTATATCCT
>CAIWIS010000521.1 GCA_903912795.1 uncultured Bacteroidales bacterium | reverse complement strand
TTGGTTTTAAATCATCAATGGCAATAAAAAGCACATTGGGCTTAACCTGTTTTTCGTCTTTAGCATAAGAAAAAACTGGCAACGCAATAAGTCCTAGCATCGCCAGTTTAAAATTACTATTGATCATTTAAACAATATTTTATGTCGTTTTTCTTATCAGCTTATGTGTCCTATTTTCGACCAAGGGCAGCATACCTCTTTTTGACAAATTATCCATCAATTTCACTTTCAAACTAGCTTTAATTTTAGCCAAAGTAGGGTCTTTAGCTAAATTAGTTACTTCGCCCGGATCATTTTTGATGTCAGTCAACATTTCAGGATTTCCGGGTAATTCAAATATTGTATATTTGTACCTTCCATCATGTATTTGGAAAGCGTTACAATCTTCAGTTATTAAATGTTTACGACTTACAACCTTGCCTTTGCCTATTAAATTGTTTTTCAACGACATGCCTGTCAACTTCTTAGAATACTCTATGCCTGTCAGATCACAAATTGTGGGAATGAAATCGAGACCATTACATACCAGCGTAGTTTTGTCTACTTTATTGGCTTTTATCCCTTTACCGGCAAAAATCAAAGGCACACGCTGACATTCTTCGAACATTACATTTTTGGTAATAAATCCGTGTGATCCACCCATTTCGCCATGATCGGATGTAAAAACAATAATCGTATTCTCCATCATTCCTGATTTTTCCAAAGCAGTCAGAACCCGTCCGATTTGCTCATCAACACTTTCGGTCAACCTACAATACATCCAGCGAAATAAATCCCACTGGTTATCATCCCAACTATCCCGAGCCCATGTACTTCCCATTTCTTTTGGTTCGTCGGTAATTGGTCGGAAATTAGCTGGTTTTGGTGGAATCTGACTGATGTATTGCTCGTTGGTTATTGTTTTTTTATAATCAAGAAAACGCTTGGTTTCAACCACATTTTCAGCGGGTAACTTATCTGGATAACGTGCATCAATTCCGGCACTGTAACAGATATCGTGCGGATTCATAAATGAAAGAAACATAAAGAATGGCCTTTTACTTTGTGCCAGTTCAGGTAGAGCTTGTTCGGCATAATTTGCAGGTTCTTCATAAGGATTCAGTCCGTGCATTTCAAATCCATAATCATCCGCTTCATTTTTACCCATCAAATGCGTTTTTCCTGAGTAAAGAGTTGTGTAACCTGCTTTTTTGAAAAGAAATCCGAGTCCATCGCTGTGCGAAATTTCTGCGGCTTTTTCTTTATTATATTGGTGACCATTGGTTTTTTCGCCCACTTCCGATGAAAAATGTCCTGTGAGTAGAGCAAAACGTGAAGGCATCGACAAGGGATTTGCGCAATAGGTATTATCGAAACGGGTTCCCATTCGGGAAATTTTGTCCATATTAGGCGTTTTTACCCATTTGTTGCCATAACTGCTCAACATGTTGTACGACTGTTGATCGGTCATAATAAAAACTACATTGGGTTTCTGCTGTGCTAAAGAAGGTACAGCTGCCAGACTAAGTAAAGCTAAGCTTATGCTTTTTGTCGAAATTGATTTTTTCATTCGATTAATTTATGATTGAGCATTATATAATTTCTCTATTTCTTTGAAATACCTGTATGTTCCGACTTTTAATTCGGAAGTAGCAGATTCATCACACACAATAATTCCTTTCGGATGTAATTGCAATGCGGTGATGGTCCATAAATGGTTTACGGAACCTTCAACAGCCTGACGCAATGCCAGTGCTTTATTATGTCCATTCACAATGATCAGAACTTCATGCGCATCCATTACTGTTCCAACTCCTACTGTTAGTGCCGTTTTGGGAACTTGATTCACATCATTCTCGAAAAATCGCGAATTGGCAATTATGGTGTCCTGTGTCAATGTTTTAATGCGAGTGCGTGAATGCAGGGATGAACCGGGCTCATTAAATGCAATATGGCCATCTGCTCCAATGCCACCTAAAAACAAGTGTATGCCACCAACTGCTTTGATTTTATCTTCATAAGCCTGACATTCACCGTCTAAATCTGTTTCGTTACCATTCAGGATATTCACATTTTCAGGTAAAATATCAATATGAGCAAAAAAATTATCCCACATAAAACTATGATAACTCTGAGGATGATTTTTAGGTATACCTACATATTCATCCATGTTAAATGTTACAACATTTTGAAAGGAAACGTAATTGTTCTTGTACAAACTCACCAGTTTTTTGTAAATTCCAAGTGGTGTTGAGCCTGTTGGAAGACCTAATACAAATGGTCGGTTTGATGTTGGCGAAAAGGTTTTTATTTTATCCGCAATATATATGGCTACCCATTCAGATATTGCTTCATAATCTGGTTGAATTATTAAACGCATATTTTTATTCTTGTAAATAGAAATTATTATTTATTATTTACCCAAATTGGCGAGCTAAATGCCCAGTTTCCATCACGCTGACGAACGCGAATGTAATAATAGTCCGTAGTTTTTTCGGGTTTATCATCAGTGGTTTTGTAATCAATCTTATACACCGATTCTGTTGCCGCTCGATGAAACTGAATGGCTTCGCTTAACCAACCAATCATAAAATGAGAATAGGTTCCATCCAACAATTCTTGCATGTTGTGTTCGAAAGTTTTACCGTTGAATGAGGCTATAAGTTTGGCTTTTCGAGGCATTTTGACTTCCAAAATCACTGCCTGAGTAGCAGAAGTTACGGTGTTAGGATTTGTGGTTGTATATATGTCCAATTCTGTTTGTTTGCTTGTGCAACTTAAAACTCGGTTTACATGCGTTTTAAACAAATCTATCGTTCCAATTTGACTTTTCTGTGGCGAAGTATATGCTGCTCCTCTGAAACAAGGTGTTATCGAAATAATCCTTCCTTCGCTTAATTTCAGGTTTCCCTGCCAATGGATGTAAGCTTCTTCTTTGCCCCAACCAAATTCAATTTTTACCTTGGCATGAACGCTGTCGCCAATGTTTTCAGCATTTATAGTTGGTGTATTGATGCGAGTATATTGTTTTCCATTTTTTATAATATCAACATAATCAATAAAATTTTGACCTTCCACTTTCAATGCTATATTGCGTTTTTGCCCCGAAATCTCGTCGCCCATTATGGCATCGTTGATACAGAAATCAAGCTTTATTTTATCGCCGGTAACGCAATAAACATGACGTTTTGCAATTGCGTTCCAAAGTGCATCGCGTGTGTTTTCTTCTGCAATCACTGCCATTAATCCATCACCATAACTACCCGGATAACCGGCGTGTTGGTCGGTTGACCCCATGACTCCGAATTTATAGCCTTTGTTCAGACCAGAAACCATCGTTCCCTCATAATTCCGCGGTCCCATATTATGCAGATTCGGGAAATCGCTCAAATCATCTTCAGCCAATCCATGACGGGAATAAATTTCCACAAAGGGCGTCATTGAAGAATTAAATGAACGCCATTTATAACCTCTGTAACCTTCCAGATAACCCATGTGATGAGGAGTGACAAAAGCTTTTGTGTTTTTCAGTTTATCAATTAAGTCCGGAACAGATGATGCTTCAACCAATGGTGCTTCGAGACTGTAATTCAATGCCACATGATCGCCATAAACCATGCTATGAATTTCAAAGCCAATAAAAGTAACAAATTTACCTTCCTGATTATATTCTTTCGTCATAGCAACATATTTTGGCCAGCCGTCATTGCGTAAGCGAGCAAATGCTTGTGAGTGATAATCAATTACCCAAGCTAAACGAGGATCATCTTTACCAGGCATTCCAGGCCACATTGCGTGCGGCGTTAACGACAAAAAATCGAGCTGTTGTTTAGCGGCTTCAAATGCATCGCGCATATCGCCGTGACCATAAGTAAGGTTGCAATGGTTGTGAATATCACCAAAATAAATATGTCTTTCGGCCTTTTGAGCAAATATAAAAGTGCTCAGACAAAATATAACGGGAAGCAATTTTGTTCTCATAATATTTGTATGATTACTTCTTAAAAAGTTCATTTAATTTTACCGTCTTATTCTGAATAAGTGGTTTAGCCCAAATTGAAAGACTAAAGATATAAGCCATTGGGATTAATAACACCAACATTGCCAGTTTAAGACCAACAATATCAGCCAAATTGCCAACAATGAGTGGACCGATAGCCCCACCAACAATACCTGTACATAAAATCCCAGCAAAAGAACCATGATGTGAATTTACAGAATTCAATCCTAGTGACATGATTATGGAAAACATAACCGAGATGGTGAAACCTAAAGCAGGAAAACCAATCATCGCTATTTCTTTTGAACTAAACAGAGAGAGTATAAGTAAAGCAATTGAAATAGTGGCTGATACACGCAGGATGTGTTTGGAATCAAAAAGCTTCAAAGCAACAAGCCCAATCAGACAACCCACCGACATTAATCCCCAAAACCAGCCAACTTCTTGAGCACCCACCACGTGTGGATTTAATCCGTGATATTTAAATAAAAACTGGGAAATCCAGTTCGCAATTCCTTGTTCGGTAGCTACATACGATAAAATGCCGAAGAAGAAAAGGTAAACGTATTTGTTTTTTAATAGCGTTTTGTAGGAATTAACTGAACCTGATTTTTCATCTTCGTTCAGTTCCAATGACGGAAAGCGAACCAGAAATGTTACTACAATAATGGCAATCAGAATTAGAGCAAAAACCCAATAAAGTGAAGCCCACGGCAATTCAGGTGGGGTTATTTTTGCCAAAGTACCGACAAAAAAATTATAACCAGTTGAGCCTTTAGTAAGTTCTTGCACCAAATATGAATACAATAACGGACTTACAAATGAAGCTGCACCGAAAACCAACTGCCCCAATACTGAGAAAAATGCAAAATTCTCTTCACCACCAGCAACGCGTGTCAACGGATTTATTACTGTTTGCAACATGGCCATACCCAATCCAATAATAAATGAGGAAAGCAATAAAGTAATATAAACCGGATAAAATGCAAAAAGTAATGACCCTATGAGTGGTAATGTAAAACCAACTATCAATACTATTTTCTGATTAAATTTTTCAATCAGAATACCCGAAGGGATTGACATTACGGCATAAGCTACAAAAAACGAAGTAGGAATAAAAGCTGCAAGTCCTAAATATGAAAGATGAAAATTCTGAATTACGTCTGGAATCAATGGTCCCATAATGTTTGTAATAAAAGAAATTACAAACCAAAAAAGCATAATAAGTGCAACTATCCAATAATCTCTTATCATTCTGTTTTTATTTTAAATTTGTAATAGCAAACTGAGCTGCTCCTAAAATACCCGCTTTGTTACCTAGTTTTGCTAAGCATATCTGTGTATTGACAGCACAATCAGGCATAACATATTTTCTGAATTCTTTTTCCAAATTCTTCAAATAAAATGCTCCGGATTCTGAAATTCCACCGCCAATTACCACTTTTTGAGGACTGAAAATATTTACCAAGCCGGCAATTCCTCTTCCCAAGTATGACCAATGGTTGGTTAAGCATTCAACTGCTATTGAATTATTATGATGATAAAATTCGCTAATCAATTTCCCTGTAATTTCATTTCCAAAACTTGTATTTAACTCAATACATTTATCATTAAATTGCTGAATCAATGCACTAGTGGATGCGTATGCTTCCAGACAACCAACACTTCCGCATGAACAGGAAATACCATCCATAAACAGCGGAATGTGGCCTAATTCAGTTCCTCGATTATCGTAACCGCCAAACAGTTTTCCATCAATGATGATTGCTCCACCAATTCCAGTACCAATAGTAATAAACAGCACATCAGAACAATTTTTTGCTGCACCATAGGCTTGTTCTCCTAATCCCATTAAATTTGCATCATTGCTAATAAATGTAGGAAGTTGGCATACTTCTTCTATTTTATTGGCGAGAAAAACCTGCGACCACCCAACAATATTATCAGCACCACCCAATACAATACGATTGGTTTTATCCACTAAACCAGGAGTTCCGATACCAATCCCAACCGTTGAAAGCTTTAGTTCCCCGGCTTTGTTCTGAACAGTTTTCACTGCTTCAACGATATTCAAGATAACAGTTTCTGCTCCACAATCCGCCTGAGTAGGCAACTGATTCTCAAAAACCAGTTTACCTTCGGCACTAACCAAACCGTATTTTATAGCAGTTCCACCTAAATCAATTCCAATAGTATAGTTCATTTTGTACTACAACTGATAGTTTAATTTATAGCTTTGTTTTCCAACTTTCAGAGATAGCTGTAATTCCTTTTCACTAAAAGATTTTTGAAATAAAGCCTTTATTTCTGGTGATTTTTGCGTATTTTCTGTTGGTAAAATTACGGTAATAAAGCGGACTGGAGCATCGGTTTGTTTGTCAACATTGAACGCAAAAGCTTTACGTGGCAATTTCTTTTTCGACTCGTACGAAATCCAACCTTCCTCTTCAATCATGGTTTGATTTTGTTCCGAGAATGTCTTTACTATCAGATTATTTCCATCGTGAAAATTGGTATATGCCTTTTGTCCCGCCAAATCGAGTGTAACATCACCTTCGCACATTTGATAATGAATACCAACCTTGCCCTTTGCTTCACCAACAGCCTCATCCACAATTACGTAGAATTTTTTGTTCACAAAAAACACTGAACGACGATGACTTAAATCTCTGTAACTTGGATTTTCTGTAACAAGCACATCCAAGTTTTTATCCGATTTCCACAGCAAACATTTAGTATCTGCTTTTTCGAGGTTATTATCATTCAATGTCAGTGTGTTGTGTACTTTGGTTTGACGAAACCAGTCGCGCATTTTCATTACTTCGGCATCTCCACCATACGAATATGAACCTGCATCGGGGAAGAAATTCCGACCTTTTACCATCAAGTTAAATGTCCCATTATCCAACTGGCAATGCCACTCACCAGCGGGCCCTCCTTTATATACCATAGCTGTTGCATCTTTGTCCCAACCGCTTCGAAGTGAATAGAAACCAGAAGTTTTCATAGCGTTGAGTGTGGTTTTAGGAGCTACACCTTCTTTTCCTTCGGTCGCAAAATAACGTATTTGCTCATTATTAGGGAATAACTTCATCCAACCTTTAGAGTTCTTAATCACTGCATCGGCTTTGAATGAGTGTGTATCACTAAACATTGGCAGCGATAAATCGGGTAGTAAAATATAATAATATGCCATAATCATTTTCTCAATCGTGTCTTTATACTTTTGCGGAAATTCGGCTTGGAAACCATTAATCTCAGCCATATTAAAAGCTTTACAAAATACTTCTATCATGGCTAAATGATACATGGGGTCAAGTTCAAACTGCATCCCATCATCGTAAATCTGTACATCCATTTCTTTGTTCAAAACATCCATACCAGATTTACGCCATGCCGATGCATCTTTAAATTCAGGAAAAAATATTCCAGCATACATCACACGCTGTGCCTGAAACAAAAGGTGATTCCCTTGGTCGGAATAATTATTAAGTATGTATTTTGCGTGCTTATGTGTATTAACCAAAAATACGCTAAAGAACTCTGGAGTAAAGTTTTTTGAAGTATTGAACAATTGGAAATAAGAATACATATTCTGCAAACGATTACTCACTTCCAGCGAACGCCATGCATATCGCATATTATCCATGTCTACTTTGTTGTCTTCTTTTAATGCTTCGTCTTTCGATATAGCTGTAGTGACTTTCTTTTTTTCAATTAAAGGATTCTTTTTTATCCAGTCAAGGTACTGTAAAGTCCATTCTTTAGCCCATTTCTCATCACCTGTTAAACGGAATGCTTTTCCCATAGGCATAAACCATTTCAGGCGGTGCAGCTGCCAGCGCAATTCATTGTCTTTCACCGGCCAATAATTCCAGTCAATATCTTTTCCGTAAAAAAGACTTGGTTTAAATCCTTCATGCGAAAAAAATTTGTGTTCTAATGCATCATCAGCCATTGCCTGATCCTCTTTAGAAATGCTAATACGCGAAAGATTCACGTCAGGATTATTTACGCCGGTTCTGTTTTGATAATATTTCAGTAATGCTTGAACTGCTTCGGTATCTTTGCCGGTTTCGTGTAGTTTTTTTACTTCTTCTAATCCTTTGTAATCAAGATTTATAAGCTCAAAAAGGTCTTTTTCCATAGATTGCGACCTTAACGAAGCTAGATTGAATATCAAAAGAACTACTAAAGTAATTTTGAGTAGAATGATGTTTTTCATCTGTATTTTTTTTTTATTTGTTAGTAGACAACTTGGTTTTATTCAGTTTAATTATATCAGTATACTTTTTCAGCCCTTCCATATAATAATAATCGGCATAATTCAGGGGTACATCCACTTCTGAATTGTGTGGAAAAGAACCAACAGAATGCATCAGAATAAAGTCATTATTTTCGCCTTTCTTTGCCAAGTATTTATCACTCGAAAGACTTTTGAGAATTTTTTCGGCATAGCTGAAATACTTAGCTCCACTAGCACTTTTCTGACTAAGTTCTAATAATGCAGATGCAGTAACTGCAGCAGCAGACGCATCGCGTGGTTCATTTGGAATTTTTGGTGCGTTGTAATCCCAATAAGGAATTTTGTCCTCGGTTTTCACATTGGCAATAATGTAATTGGCAATTTTCTCCGCCCATTCGAGGTATTTTTTATCGTTAGTGTAGCGGTAACAAACCGTGTAACCATACAATCCCCATGCCTGACCGCGTGCCCATGCACTACTGTTGGAATATCCCTGATGCGTTTCTTTGGTTAATACTTCACCAGTTTCGGGGTCATAACTGACCAAATGATAAGTGCTCATATCGGGGCGAAAATGATTTTTCATGGTATTATCGGCATGAATGATAGCAATGTTTTTATAACTATTGTCGCCAGTCATCTTGCTTGCTTCAAAAAGCAATTCAAGATTCATCATATTGTCGATAATAACTGGGAATTTCCAAGCTGGTTCATGATCCCACGATTTTATGAGACCCACCTTAGGATTAAAGCGCGAAGTCAAACTTTTAGCGGTATTAACCAATACCTCTGTGTCCCCCTTGGCAGATGCAAGCCGAATGGCATTGCCATAACTGCAAAACATCATAAAACCCACATCGTGTATGCCTTTGTAATACTGAAGTGGCGAAAGCTTTGTAGTGAGTTTTCGAGCTTCTTTGGCCAGCGCCTTATCGCCAGTTAGTTCGTAGGCATACCATAACGAGCCGGGGAAAAAGCCGCTAGTCCAGTCGTAAATACCTACAAACTTAATTTTATTATCTTTAACGGTTCTTGGAAATACAGCACTATCCAGATTTTGTTTATCGGTAGTTTTTGCCATTGCTGTTAGTTGAAATTTTGCACGGTCGATAGCTTTTTGTGACCATATTGTCAAGTTCTTTGCAGAAACCGGAGCAAATGACGACAGGAATAAAGTAAGTCCTAATGCAGATGCAAATGTTTTACGTTTCATTGTAATTTTTGTTTAAATAATCAGCTTTCTAATTTATAGTGTTGCAAAATTAGGTCAAATCGTATTTTTAAACTTTTGCCAGTGTTGAAAAAACTTTCAACCACGTTGATTTAGCTCAAATATCACCTAACGAAGCTACATTTTGCGCTTCTTTTGCACTTCTTGTTGGATAATATAATATATAGCAACCAACTATCTCAGTGACCTCATAATTTATCCACGTAACCACTTATTACAACAACAAACTCTTTCCTCTTCTCAAAAATGGAAGTAAAGATAACTTTTAAAGCTCAATTTACGAATAAAAGAAAGAATTATGAATGCATTAAAAAATGTTGTTCAGATAAATTCAAATGATACATCATTCAAAAAAGAAAAGAGAGGCGAGTAACTGATCAAATATCTACTCACCCCTCGTCTATTTAATGGCTATTTATTCAACAAGCTATACTAAATATACTGCGAATCTTGATTTACTTAGTAAACTTGGCAACATTTCTTTTCCCCTCACACTCAGCAACGAGCAAATAGTGACCAAAAGCTAAATTCGAGACATCAATAGATTGCGTTATTTTTTCACTATGCAAAACTTGCTTTCCTAGCATATTGTAAATAACTAAATCATATTTCTTCCCTTGCAAATTAGATGAATTATTAATTTGCAAAATATCTTTGGTTGAATTTAACGATACCAAAAAAGCAGTAGAATTCTGAGCAGAAGCAACAACATCATATAACTTAGTTGATCGCGGAGCTAATCGCGGAGCAGAAAAAACAACTTTGTAAAGGCTATAGGGTGTTACATAAACATCCGTTGTGGAGTTATAGCAAGTTGCCTCCACTGGCTGAGAACCACTTGTCAGCTGTTTATTGGTCGGGACGGTCGCTCCATTGTCAGTCGACTTCAATATATAGGCAGCGGTGTTTCTGGCATAAATATTTACCGACCCGTTATAAGAGGTAAGAGGAGGTCGTTCATAGTTCTTTATGCCACTAAATACATTTTGTTGCCTGTTCCAGCTGGTACCATCGAAACGCACCACATCCAATCTATAGCTTGGATAATTCTGGCTGTAATTTGAATTGTAGGCGACCGTAATAATTGGTTTTCCCAGACCATTAATTTTCACCATAGGAGTCTGAATCTCACAAATCGTATCGTTCCAGGGTTGTTCGCCAGGATAAAAAACATCTGCCGGATTAGTATCCACTCCTGCCGGTACGATAACTGAAGCCCCATCAGCTTTACTATAAGTAGCGGTACTGTTATTGTATTTTAAATAAGTCCCACGCTGAAAGGTATTTGCACCATAATGACGCTGCGACCAGGCTGTCACAATATGAATATTATTATTACTATCTCCGTATAAATTACTCATGTAAGCATTCTTATTGGTTTGCGCACAAACGGTATCGACTGACCAACTTTGGGCCTGATTGTTCCAACGATACAGATCCTGCTTCTCATTCGTAAGAGCCTCTTTCACTATCCCGCCCGACAAAATTAGCGCAGTTCTTCGCAGAATCACAAAGACATCACCGTTTGAAGCCGTGGCTGCTGCCGGATAAGAATATCTTTTCTCATTGACACCGGTGTCGTTATATCCCGGCATTTGATATCCATATTCCGTGAAATTATTAATATCTCCAGCTGAATTCGAGCGCCAGTACTTCATTTTGGTGTTATGCATTCCTATCCACGCATGAATATAGCCACTGCCGTCAATAGCGATTGCTGCGTCATTGTGACTCGCATCCGTTTTGCCAATGGTTGGAAATAGATCCCCCGATGAAGTACTCGTGCCAGTAGCCAGATCGTAGCAACTAATCGCCCCAAAATATTTTGCATTCGTATAGAGAGTATAAACCTTACTCCCACTTATTGCCATTGCGACTTTACCTTTTGAACCACCCGAACAAAAAGTAACCAAATTAGTAATTGTTTGCCCAGAAACAACTGAACTTAAAGAAATAAGAAATGCCAAATAAAAGATGTTTTTGTTAATTGTTCTCATAATAAATAATTTTAAAGATAATTCAATATTATATACTCGCCATTAAATAGATTGCATTAAACAAAACAAACATGGTGCTATGAACACATAACAACACGGTGAAATTTTCGACGAAACAGATGTTTTTTTTATATTTAGGGGAAATAAAAAAGGTACTGTAGAAAATAAAAAAATAACTTGATTCTACAATAATTTTGTTTATTGTAGAATCACAAATATAGATGGTCTCATGACCATCTATCTTTCGTTCGGGTTGAAATTTCTTTCAATCTGGTTGAATTTTAAGTCAATATGTCGATATGAGAAAATTAAAACCAGTTTTTTTCAACCAGTTAACATTATGTATCAACAACAAATCACCCTTTGCATATTGTAAAACTGAAACATAGTTCAGTCATCAAGCTTTTGAATAATTAATTGTATTCGACGTAACAAAAGGCTTGTTTCAGATATCAAAAAAATACCCTTACAATGAATTACATTACCGACATTGAAGGGGGTTACTATAGAATTTATATAAATCAAATACGAAGTGGGATGCCACACAAACACGTAACATTTAATTCCAACATAATCAGAAGAAGATTAAAAGAATGTCGAGAGGTCCTTTAAGTTGACCAGTTCTGATTAAATACCAGAGAAATTCAGGAGAAAATGGCTTTCTTACCTTCAATGGCATGAGTAAATGCAAAAAAAGCGGTTTCAATCTGCAAATAGACTGAAACCGCTTGTATATTCTGATACTTATAAACTGCCTGGAAATAAACGTATTCTTGTACTATCTGCCAGCACATCATTACCTATTTTATTCTCCTTTACTCTGCAAATGTTTGATGTATTCGCTCGGCTTACAATCCGTATATTTTTTAAATGCTGTTGAAAAATAGGCGGGAGTAAATCCAATCATCTCACTTATCTCGGTAAGGTTGTGTCGACCTTCTTTGAGCAATTTACAAGCGTGGTTGAGTTTCACTCTTCGTATAAAGTCTCGTGCCGATTCGCCCGTGATTGCTTTCAGTTTGAGGTGTAATCCGGAGCGACTCATGCACATCTCGCTACTAAAATCTTCAACCGAAAAATCTTCTTTCTCCATGTGCTTTTCAATAATTGAAATGGCTTTGTTTAAAAACTCTTCATCCAGACCCGTCGATGCAAGTTCCTGCGTATTTATTTCAACAGAATTCGCATATTTGCGTATCAATCGTTGATGTTGTTTGAATAAATTACTAATTTTTGTTTCAACAATTGAATAAATAAATGGCTTGCCCATATAATCATCTGCTCCAACTTTCAAGCCCTTGAGCTGATGCTCTACTTCGTTTTTAGCAGTTAACAGAATAAACGGAATATGGCAATACTGAATATTTTGTTTTACCATTTTACAAAGTGTAAGGCCATCCAAAACGGGCATCATTAAATCGGAAAGAATTAGCTGAATTTCGTCTTCCTGTTGAAGTATCTCCCACGCTAACTTTCCGTTTTCAGCTTCAAGAACAGTATATTTATCAGAAAGATGACCTGCTAAATAATTTCTTATCTCATCATCGTCCTCTACCAATATAATTTTCTTTTTTACAACATATTCTTCATTTTCAATTACATTTTCATTTGCCTCTTCATTTTCTAAGCTTGAATCTTGATTTTCGTACGTTATTTTTTCTTCTTTAGAATTATTGTTGATTATATGGTCAATATTTTCGTTTTCAATTTTTGGCGAAAGTTCACTTTCTTCATAAGATTCTTTCGTAGTAGGAAGTAAAACTGTGAATTTTGACCCCTTACTGACTTCGCTATTGAGAGTAATACTACCACGATGCTTTTCAACCAGATTTTTAACTAACGAAAGTCCAATACCAGTTCCTTGAGTATTATCATCTTCCTGGTAAAATCGGTCGAAAATACGATCAAATTTTTCTTTCGAAATTCCATAACCGGTATCTTCAACTGCTATACAAGTGTTATTACCACTGATACTCAAGTTCAGTGTTATTTTACCACCTTTAGGAGAGTATTTAAATGCATTACTTAACAGATTTGTCAATATCCGTTCGAGATAATTTGGATCTACATATATTTTTTGATCAGTCACAGTTGAATTGAATACATATTCAGTATCTTTCTTTTTAGCCAACTGTGTAAATAATTCAAAACTCTTTTTTACAAAAGGCTCAAGTTCTAACTGTCTTACATGCAATGGCATAGCTCCAAGCTCTGTTTTGCGGTAATCTAATGCCTGATTTACTAAATGTAACATTCGTTCGGCATTCCGCTCAATCAAACCAAGTTGTTGTTGCACCCATTTATGTTCTTTCACTCCCCTTTCTAACATATCACGAACCGGTGATAGTATCAGTGTAAGAGGTGTACGAAACTCATGCGAAACA
>CAIWIS010000520.1 GCA_903912795.1 uncultured Bacteroidales bacterium | reverse complement strand
CGATTGATGTTTTTACCCATTTTTTTCGAAAACATATCCACAAAATATTTTACCAATTCGGGAATGTCACTTTTTCGTTCGCGCAGCGGTGGTAAATAAATAATAAACGTACCAACTCGGTGAAATAAATCTAATCGGAATTCTTTACCAGCCGAAATAACTTCGATAGGTTTATTGGTTGCTGCCATAATACGAATATCAAAACAGTTCGAATTTTGAGTTCCTACTTTGTTGTAAGTTCTATCTTCCAGCACTCGTAGCAATTTTACTTGCAGGTTTGGAGTCATTTCACCAATTTCGTCCAAAAAGAGTGTTCCTTTGTTAGCAGTTTCGAACCAACCAGCTTTATCCGAAATGGCTCCTGTAAAGCTTCCTTTTTTATGTCCAAAAAACTCACTTTCGAATAAGTTTTCGGGGATTGCCGACATGTTTACAGCTCCAAAAAATTCGTCTTTACGTTTACTTAAATTATGAATGCCACGCGCAACTAATTCCTTACCTGTTCCACTTTCGCCTAATATAAGTACCGAAGTGTCAGGAGTTTGTGCTACCATGCGCATTTGGTTTTTGGTGTCGGCAATTATTTTTGAACTACCAATCATTTCTACACCAAATTCGCTATCGACTAACTTTTTTAGTTGAGTGTTTTTATTCAATTCCGAATGATAACTCTTTTTCAATTCGGAATATTTACGTGTTTTTTCGATGGACATCCATATATCGGCAGGTGTAAATGGTTTTTTAAAATAGTCCACCGCACCTCGACGCAAAGCTTCAATCACAGTGTTCATATCGCCTGAATCACTTATCATAATTACCTCAACCTGAGGGTACTCTGCCTTGATCCGTGCCAATACTTCGAGTCCATCCATTTCGGGCAAACGATAATCGCAAATCACATAATCAATGCGGTTTGCTTTAAGTGCCTGAAATCCAGCTGATGGCGTTTCAACAGTAAATACATTAAAACGCTCTTTGAGAATCGACGATGATAATCTGCGATAAATAGGATCGTCGTCGATAATCAGTATGTTTAGCATTATTTCTTCCATGATTAACAATTTTTTTCGATAGGTAATTCAATTACAAATGTGGAGCCTTTGCCAATCACACTTTCCACTTTAATTAAGCCATTGTTTTTTTCAACAAATTCTTTTACAATCATTAAGCCCAATCCAGTTCCTTGTTCGTTGTTTGTTCCTGCACTTGTATAATGTTCGTTTTGTTCAAATATCTTCTTTATTGTTTCTTCGGCCATTCCTATACCGGAGTCAATTATTTCAATTCGGAGTTTGCAATCAGTACGTTTTGTTCTTACCCAAATACTTCCATTGCTATTTGTGAATTTAATGGCATTTGATATTAGATTTCTGATTACGGTATGAATAGAAACCTCATCGCACCAAGCAATGGCATTTTCGTCGGAATCAAAATGAATACTAATATTTTTGTTTTCGGCATTCGCATTTAAAAGCTGTATACAACTCGAAACAATAACATATACATTGGATTCCGTTGGGTTCATTTCGAACTTGTCACTCTTTACTCTCGACCATTGCAATAAACTGGTTAGTAGTGTGCTAGTTTCTTTAGTGCGCTCTTTTAGATGATGAATTATCTCTTTAAAATCTTCGCTAGTGGGGTCAAAATAACCTTGCTCGATGGCATCCACTGTTTGCAAAATGCCCGAAAGTGGCGAACGAATATCATGAGCGATAATGGAATACAATTTATCACGTTGCTTATTCATTTTCAGCACTTCATTTTTCGAATCAAACAAATCCAAATGTGTTTTTACACGCACATGTAGCTCTTCGCTCTTAAAGGGTTTAGTTATATAATCCACACCACCTTTTTGGAATCCTTTTACCAAATCTTCAGTTAACGTATTGGCAGTTAGGAATATAATTGGTATATCAACCCATTTGTCGTTTTTCTTAATTTCCTCACAAACTTCGTATCCATCCATATCGGGCATGCTAATATCTAGTAGTATTAACGATGGAATTTCTCTTTCAATTTGCTCTATTCCTTCTTGTCCACTTTCGGAAGTGCGTGTTTGATATCCAAATCCTTCGAGAATTTTCGAAGTTAATAAAAGATTCATTGGATTGTCGTCGATAATTAAAATTATCTTTTCATTATTGTCAGTCATAGTGCTAATTATTAATTGTTTAGAGTTGTTTAAAATTAAATGCTAATAAACTTACCAATTGTTTCTTTCAGTTTGGCCGAGTCAATGGGTTTGGTCAAAAACTCATCCATACCTGAATTTAAACATTTTTCCCTTTCTTCTTTGAGTGCTCCTGCAGTTAAACCTATTACAATAGTATGTTTGCCTGTACATTTTTCATGTTTTCGGATGGCTCTAGTGGCTTCATTGCCGTCCATTTCGGGCATTTGTACATCCATAAATACAATATCAAAATCGTTTTCGATAACGTAATTCAAAGCAATTTTTCCATTAATAGCTTCGGTTATCTCTACTTCAGGAACAATATTTCCAATCATTGCTTTTGCCAACATCATATTAAAAACATCATCATCGGCTACTAATATTTTTGATTTTTTATCCATTTTAGGTGTTTCTTTTATAAGTTCTGTTATTTCATTTTTTTGATTTCTTTCAACGTTTATGGCTGATAAATAATTAAATACTTCATCGTATCGTAATGGTTTTTCAATCAAGAATTTTATCCCCATCTGTTCGCATTCGTTGTGAAATGTAAAGTCGTCGGTAGCTGCATGCAACAATAGGAAATTTTGTGAATCAACGGTAATATTTAATTTTTTACAAATTAATCTTATCGATTCAATGCCATTTGCATTATGAGTAAAATTATCTACAATTATTAGATCAAATGCATTGGTCATTTGGAGTATAAATACTGCTTCCGAAGCACTTTCGCATATTACCGTTTCAAGTCCCCAGTTAGTGAGCATTTTTTGAATGCTTATACGGCTATTCATATTGTCGTCGATAACTAAAACGCGTTTTAAATTTTCTATTTTCTCATTATAAACCGCACTATTCAAATCATATAAGGCATCAATTTTAAATGAAAAAACTGATCCTTTGTTGGGTTCACTTTCAAACTCAATATTGCTTCCCATTTTATTGGCAAGTTTATCCGAAATACTTAATCCAAGCCCTGTACCACCATATTTGCGAGTAGTTGATGTGTCGGCTTGCGAAAAAACCTTGAATAGTTTTAATTTTTGATTGTCCGAAATTCCAATTCCTGTATCGCGAACGTTGAATGCATAACTTCCTTTTTCATTATCAATTTTACAAAAGCTAATTTTTAACTCCACTTCACCTTCCGCCGTGAATTTTATAGCATTGCTTAGTAAGTTGATAAGTATTTGCGACACTCTGATTGGATCTATGTATGCAAAACGTGG
>CAIWIS010000519.1 GCA_903912795.1 uncultured Bacteroidales bacterium | reverse complement strand
TCCTGATTTTTGGTAAGCCATGGACCATTATCCGACGTGAAAATGACAATGGTATTTTCCGAAAGTTGATTTTTATCCAAAGCTTCGAGTAACTGACCCACATACCAATCAAGTTCCTCAACCACATCGCCATATAAGCCACGTTTACTTTTACCCTTGAATTTTTCGGAGGCGAAAAGTGGCACGTGAGGCATGGCAGGTGTAATGTACATGAAAAATGGTTGTTTCTTGTTGCGTTCAACAAAATCGATGGCATGTTCGAAATAACGTTGTGTAGTTGTAGCCAAATCACAAGGATATTCCACAATTTTATCATTGCTCAGTAACGGACATTTTCCGCCTAATTTCACTCTTATGTCATTGCTATTCTTAGTACTACGTACAAAATCCTGATCAGCTTTTCCTTGTTCCAAGCTATAACCTTCTCTGAAATTTACATTATCGGCAAACTGCTGCGAAGGTGCAATCCACATATCGTTGCTATAAGGAATACCATAATATTCATCAAATCCTTGGTCGTTAGGCATGTAACCTTTCAAGTCGCCTAAGTGCCATTTTCCAAAGCAAGCCGTGTTATAACCTTGGGTTTTAAGTGCTTCGGCCAAGGTAATTTCGGATTTTGGCAAGCCTTTCTGTTCGGGATAGTAAACGCCACGAACGCCATTAACTGAATTGAGCCTACCTGTCAGCAATCCAGCACGAGAAGGGCTCGAAATGGACGATGAAGCATAGAAATCGGTAAGTTTCAACCCTTCCGAAGCCATTTTATCCAAACAAGGCGTTTTAATCAGCGGAGAGCCATAACAACCCAAATCCTGATAACCCTGATCATCTGTCAGAATGACAATCACATTTGGTTTTTGCTGGGCGTGAATTAAGCCCGTGAAAGTCGCCAGAGATAAGAATATTGAATTTCTTTTCATTTTTACAATTTTACTTTAAGTGCTTTTCCTGAATAGTTTACAACTTTTTCAACTCCTGAAACTGATTTCACCGTAAACTTACGTTTTGCAAGCATACCTTTGAATTTACCTTTGCGTTCGCCAATTACAAGCGTTTGTTCTTTTTCGTTCCATGTCATTGGAATTTCAGAGTATTCGCCTTTTTGGTAATTGTTATTTTCGAACTCGTCTTCGTATAGCGTAAATTCACCATCGGCTCCCGGATATAGTTGAAGCAACAGATTATCCCATTTCTTTTCGGTAGCGTATTGCACTTGTGGTCCATAAGGAAGAATGCTACCGGCTTTGATGTACATGGGAATGGTTGACTTTTCAACTTTGCGCTGAAGCGTAGTTCCACCTTGCGTTTTTTCGTTTGTCCAGTAGTCGAACCAATCGGCACCTTTGGGTAAATACACATCCCAGCTTTTTACATCGTATTTAGTTACAGGAGCTACCAAAATGGATTTTCCGAACAGGAATTCAGTCCCTAAATCGTGCGTTTTTTTATCCTGCGGAAAGTCCATAAACAAGGCACGCATAAAAGTTCCATCGTGCTGACTTACATTCCACGAAGTGCTGTAAATGTATGGTAATAAGCTGTATCTTAAATTAATACACATTTCCTGTGCATCATAGCACCAATCGCCTTTTTTGCCAAAATTCCAAATTTCGCGTGGTAAGCCGGTACCATGACTACGCATCATGGTGGAAAATAAACCAAACTGCATCCAACGGACATATAATTCTTGAAACTCAGGACTTTTGTTACCGCCCAATTTCTTCCATCCAATAGCCTGAAAACCACCTATGTCCGAATTCCAGTACGGCAAGCCCATGAGCGAGAAATTCAATGCACCGGGAACTTGTTTCTGAAGATTTTCCCACGTTGAGCGTACATCGCCACTCCAGGTAATGGAACCATAGCGTTGTTGGCCTACAAAGCCTGAGCGCGTCAAAATCACCACACGGTCGTTCGGATTAGTTGCTAATTGATTGGTAGCTATTCCTTTGTTATGAAGCAACGAATAAGCATTTTTAACTGTTTTGTATGGACCCATAAATGTGGGTACTTCAAAGTCCTGTGGTTTCACGTTCATGTGGTCGGGTTCGGTTGAATCGAGCCACCATGCATCGTTTTTAATATAACTGTAGATGCCTTTGTTCAACGATTCCCAATACATGGCAATACCTTTGGGGTTAAAAACATCGTAAGGTTTACAACCACTGTTTCCGGGATACGAATCGAAATTTAAAATCAAATTATTTTCTTCAAAGGGCTTGCGCTGAGGGCTTAAAGCACCAATAGCCGGCCATGCCACTATCATCAATTTGGTGTTGAGTTTGTGTACTTCGTCAATCCACTTTAAAGGATCGGGGAAACGTTTGGTGTCAAAACTATGCGAATTCCAGATACTATCATTCTTATATTCAGGCCAGTAGCGCCAATCCTGAATTATACAATCGATAGGAATATTCAACGAGCGAAGTTTCTTTACTACATCCACACTTTCGTCCTGTATTTTGTAACGTTCCTTACTTTGAAAAAATCCATACGCCCACAAAGGCAACATTGGTGTTTTGCCACTCAGCCAACGCATTTGAGCAATTACACCATCGGCATTTTCGCCAAACATAAAGTAATAATCGGCAGCTTTGCCCAAACATTCGAACGAAAGTCCCTGTTTGTTATCCTCGAAATCGGAAATTGAATAATTATCCATATATACGCCATAGCCTTTTATCGACATAAAATAAGGCGAAGTGGTATGCATATTTTCGTTTTGCAAATGATGTTTCGAATCGCGACGGTTCAGTTTATTGTCCAAAATCTGCCCCAAACCATAAATGGCTTCGTCTTTTTCCAACAAAAATTCGCTACGTACTTTGTAAGTGCTTGTATTTCCGGCCGGTACAACCGAGAAATTTGTGCCGTAATCGATATTAAACAGCAAATTTTCGCCAGTCGATTTCAAAAAACGAATACTACCTGTTTCGGTATTTACAGTTATTTTTAATTTTTCGGATGCTAAATTTACAAATCCATTATCGGAAGTCACATCCACTTTTACTGCTTGCTTTGATTGGTTTACAACCAAGCTTTGGCTGGTAAAATCCTCACCCTGAATAGTTTTGTACACCCGCACCAAAGCTGGGGTATAAAATTCCACACGTACATTCATGCCCTGCGAACTAAACTGAATGCTTTGATCTGTTTTTTCGAAAGTTTGAGCCAACAAGAATGTTGGTAAAAAGAATAGAAGAAAAATTGATTTTTTCATGTTGATTGAAATATATTATTGCCCCCTAACCCCCTAAAGGGGGAATAGAGAAAAGTTAGTATTGATTATTATTATTTATTGACAAAAAAACTATTATTAACTTCAGATACGAAACTAATCCACATCCCCTTTAGGGGCTTGGGGCCTATCAAACCCATACACAAAATCCCAACTGAAGACTTTACCCGGTTCTACGTCAACTAATATTCGTGGTTCAGCACAAAATGCTTTTTGCCACATCCAAGCCACAAACGACGATACTTCTTTGTCCGGTTCAATGGTAACTGCCATTCCTGTTTTCTTATTTATCAGGCGGCAATTGCCATTTTTTGAATGTACATTTATTCCTCCAAAACAAGGCATATAATCATTCATATCCGTTAAAATATCGATGCTGCTATCATTGAACTTCACGCGATTAGGCGATGCCCATTTTTGATTGGAATTATCAATCGTACTTTTCAAAAATTGAAGCGAAAAATCAGTCCCAAAAGCTCCAAAATCGAATTGCATAAAATTATGCGAAATCATTTCGGACTCAATACGCTTTTTACCTGTATTTGTTAGTTTATGATGCACAGTTAACTTGTTATCTATCAATTGATACGTTCGCTCCAATTCATAGCCGTAACCAATTTCCGAATTCAAACTATGTTTAAATGTCAGACTGTTTTTAGTTTGCGAAAAGGTTCTTATGCCCTGATTTACAATTTTATACGGAATTGCAAAACTATACATAGCCGTATCCTTTTTTTGAAGAATACCAACACCAATTTTTACAAAGAAACCATTCACCGGTGCTTCATCGTAACCCAAAGCCGCTAAGAACTCTTCCGCCAAGCCTGTTCCTGTATTCGGCACTAGCGGGTCGTGTTTATCGGCGGGTCCTCTACCATTGTAGTTTTCCCATTGTTGCAAGTAAGTGTGATTTTTGTAAGTAATTTGTCCCACCATACTTCCCCAATCGAAACGCGCAGCCTGATAATAGCTCGTTGTGCTATCGGGTAAAAATACCAATACTTCCAACCCTTTGCTTTTCAGAGTTGTTGATGGATAAGAAGATGCCGATAACAGCGTGCTTCCAATAAAGAAGCAATAAATGAGAAATAATATTTTGGTTGTTTTAATCATGTTTTTTATTGTTTTTTCTTAATTCTGTGCTTTGAGCGATATAATCATCTCCGCATCAGAATTTGCCGGAATTGTCGTTTCGAAACCGACACGTAAAGTGCCTGGGTTATCCTGATCGTAAGAATTAACCGGTTTATTGTCCCATATTTTCATCGTTACATTTGCGGGTGCTTCAACCGTTAATAGCATTTTCTTTCCATCCTTTGTTAGCTCTATTTGATTGTTACTTACAATTTTTGCTTCCTTGGGTGCTACCATTATCCACATTACGTTAGCCGAGCTATCTTTTGTTGTAATTCTATCTTGTACATGCAAGTCGTTTTTGCCATCCAAAAATACTTTACGAACAACCTTACTTACGCTGTTTGCAAAAATGGGCGAAAGATCCATTTCAGCTCCTTTGCATTCGGTGGTTTGAAAAGTGTTGGTCATCGTTGGAACTCCAGCCACAAGGTGTCGTTCGCCATTAATTACCAAGGTGGAATGTCCAGTATTTCCCAAACGAAAGACATCCCATCGCTGTCCATCCTGTTTACTATTCCACAAGCCAACTCCTTTGCTCTCCAGGGTTATATACGATTGTGAACCCAATTCCACAGACCAGCGGACACCGTTTTTTTCGTACACAAACGAACCTGCATCCATGTGACCGTGGGAGATATTGGCTGGCCCTGCCGCTACGCCCAAATAGGCATCGTTTTTATTGTTCCACCCACTACGGTAAATAAACAGCGGTCTAATTCCGCCACTTACCCAAAAGTTCATTTTCGGAACTTCGGTTGCTTTGACCTCCAAATCTTTCGAAAAAATCAAAACATTAGGCAACAAACCACCAACAGCACCAGTCCCCATCTTCGAAAGAAATTTTTGTTCATGAGATAGTATCGACGGATCTTTTAGTTTTGATGCAAACCAGTACATAGCTGGCTGAAAGGCCGGTTTTGAACCAGCATCACCAAAGTTGTAACACATACCCGAAGGCGCTACCATCATCAACATAAAAAAGGGCGAGCGCATAAATGCTTTGTTTTCCGACAAATTATAATCGGTGCCCAGCGCACTCTCCAGTGCTGCCATCATGGTTACCTGACATCCTGTGCCGTATCCCCAGTACCCGTAACCTTCGGGATAAGTTCCATCGGGACCATAATTTGCCATGGCTAAAGGAAGAGATTTTACCGATTTGTCAATGATACTTTTCGCTAGCGCAGGCTCTTCGTCATAAATAGCCAATGCTCCAAGTACTAAACCTGAATTACATACCTGATTCCAATTGTTGGTAGCCTTGTAGAACGAGGAATGTTTTTCGTTTTTTGCTGCATTAAAAGCTTTTTCAACAATGGCTTTACGCACCTTTATACGAGTCGAATCCGAAAGTTTATCATAAAGCCAATCGTACCCTATTGCAACAG
>CAIWIS010000518.1 GCA_903912795.1 uncultured Bacteroidales bacterium | reverse complement strand
TAATTGAGGAACCAAACTAACATATAATGGTGGTCTGTCGGTTGGTTTTGCCTGCAATGTATTGATAAAACGTTCTCTGTGATTCATGCTTTTTAATTCAAAAATTATTCAACTTTATTTTGTTTAGTAAATTACTTTTGCCGATAAGCTTCAAAAATGCCTACTTCTCAATTTTATTTTTTATTCCAAGTCCAGAAATGTACGTTCCTTATCCCGGCAACAAGGAACGTACATCAGAACGAAGCAATTATTGCGTTAGCAAAACACTGGCGTAAGCCTGTATAGTTAAATTAGCATCTTTTTTAGATGAAAGATTGCTGATTTGACCGTTGGTTGGGTCATAAATGGTCAGTTTTTTCTCTTTAGACGCATTCATGTTTATGGTCAGTGGCTCGCCTGTGCGATTCACTAAGTAATAAATCGGTTTATCTTTTTGCCAGAATCGGGCAATTTCCAATTTCCCGGGCTGAGCTGTAATGTTGAGGGCAAAAGCAGGATTATAGGATTGTTTGATCAGATCAGCCACTTCATCCATAGAAACTACCTTCACATTAGCCAGCAGATTGTTTACTTCAGCATCCTCTTGCGGATACATTCCTGCCGATGGTTTACGATCTACCCATATCACTACCCCACCCGCTGCCTCAAAATCCTTGAGTTTTTTCAGCACAGCTAACGGAATAAATTCAACAGCAGGCATCACCATGTAACGATACATACCACGACCAATTTTCAAACGATTTCCCTTCACGGTGGCATCGGTCAAGCCTTGCGGATGTACAAACAAGTAGTCGACACCTTTATCCAACATGCGTGTCTGCAATCCATCCCAGGCCTTTTGCTGAACTGAAAATCGCGCTATCGATTTATTCCAGAATAGGTTACTAGGGGTATAATCTGCTTGAAATTGATGAATAGGGTAATAAAGACCTACCGAAGTCTCCGGTTCTGCGCCCCGTAGTATCATTCCGATACGTCCCACGTATTCATTAAAGGCACGGTATTCTTCTGCTACATAACCCGCTGCGGCATCTCCTTTCTTATCCAAAGGTACATAAGTGGCGAAATTAGTAACTCCATGTCTGTATCCCATATTCACAGTGTTTCTTAGTACCGGGATAGCAGGCGAAAGTCTTCCCCGACCATAACCCCCAATTATTGGATCGAGCAAACATTTTACTCCTACACCCTGCTTCCATGAGTTCACCGAAGTCATTATCCTGGCAAAATGGTAATTAAATTTTGCCATCTTATCCGGCTCCGGCAGTGGAATATCAAATGTAGGCATATTCACTTCTGACATAAACAACATCATATCGCCATAGTTGGCCACATGCAGTGACAGATATTCTTCGAGCAAGGGATGACCTTCACTGAGCACGCCATGCGCTTCGCACCATTTTTTGATCTGTCCGGTATAGCTATTTCGCAGCAATTCCGCTATAGTTTGTTCGAAATGCGTACGTACCCGTTTGGAGTTCTGATCATTTCCGGTAAAGAGCGCACCGAGTCGTGGCATTAAGTCGTAACCATGCATCAATTTAAATTTTTCAGGCAGAGCTGGAGTCCATGGCAGATAAGCATAAGGTGCCTGTGTTTGTTGATTCCAATGCAACTGCATCAGGTTAGGCTCATTGAAATAAAAACCTTCCAGTTGCTCTTTTAGTTTGGGTAATGACTGCGCAAAGCCGTCATGCATAAGTTCTATTATCCGCTGGGTGGCGGCTGGATTCATCATGTCAGGATATTGTCCGGTATGACCAAATTGCGGCATGGTGCTCTGTGCCTGTGTATCACGGTCGCGAACTTGCAATGCAAAAACGCACAAGCGCCATGTACCGCCCATTCCCGTTACTTCCAGCGAGCGATCCTGCACCGAACACACCTTACCACGGGTGAAATCCGCATCTCCTTTTACTAAGGGATAAATGATGGCTGTAACGATACTTTCTGGTCCGGTAGGGAGTTCAAATTTGACTG
>CAIWIS010000517.1 GCA_903912795.1 uncultured Bacteroidales bacterium | reverse complement strand
ATTTTACTTTCAGCATCAATCTTTTTTTTCCGCTCGGCGTCTACCACTTCCGGTTTGGCGTTGGTCACAAAACGCTCATTACTAAGCTTTTTCATGACTGACTCGATAAAGCCTTCTAAATAAATGATTTCAGCTTCCATTTTGGCAATTTCTTCTTTGTAATTTATTAGACTAGTTAATTCTATATAGTGTTCAGTCACACCAGTTAAAATTGATACATAATTCTCTGGTTTTTCCGAAATAAATTCAACGAAATTTATTTTCCTAAATAACAACCTAATATTATATTTATTTTTGCATTCATACACTCTAAGTATTTCTTTGTTAGAAATATTTTTCTCTGATCTAAATGTTCTAATTTTAGTAGTAGCTTCTTTGAAGTATTCTATTTTTAAAAGCTCATTTTTGTCAATAATTACAGATTCAGAAACTGTTGGAATTAATTGCAACATTATGGTTTCTCGTTTTTGTCTTATTTTTAAAGACTGCCAAAGTTCTTCAGTAATAAATGGTATAAAAGGATGTAGCAATTTCAACATAGTCTCAAAAAACTCAATTGTTTGATTATAGGTAAGCAAATCAATTGGTTTTTTATATTTTGGTTTAACCATTTCTAAGAACCATGAAGAGTATTCGTCCCAAAAAAGTTTATACACTAACATTAGTGCCTCTGATAAGCGGTATTTTTTAAATAAATCATCAAGTTCAACAATTGTTTCGTTTAATTTTTCATTAAACCAAGATACCGCGTGCTTAGAAGCAACAGGTTGGCTAATATTATCTTTTACTTCCCAACCTTTTACCAAACGAAATGCATTCCAAATCTTATTATTAAAGTTACGACCCTGTTCGCAAAGACTGTCATCGTAAGGTAAATCGTTTCCAGCAGGCGCAGTAAGTAACATACCAAGTCGAACAGCATCAGCTCCAAACTCTTCAATTAAATCGAGTGGGTCGGGTGAATTACCAAGTGTTTTTGACATTTTGCGACCTATTTTATCGCGAACAATACCAGTAAGATAAACCCTTTTGAATGGCATTTCTGCTTTGTATTCGTATCCAGCAATAATCATACGAGCAACCCAGAAAAACAAGATATCTGGTCCAGTCACCAAGTCATTAGTTGGGTAATAATACTTAATTTCTTCGTTTTCCGGATTATTAATGCCATCAAAAACCGAAATTGGCCACAACCACGACGAGAACCAAGTATCTAAACAATCTTCGTCCTGACGTAAGTCATCAATTGAAAGTGGATAATTGACAATAGCTAATGCTTTTTCGTAAGCTTCTTCTTTTGATAAGGCAACTACAAAGCCGCCCTGAGGCAGAAAATAAGCTGGAATGCGATGACCCCACCAAAGTTGACGCGATATACACCAGTCCTTCACGTTTTCCATCCAGTGACGGTAGGTGTTTTTAAATTTAGCAGGATAAAGTTGAATATCATCGTTCATTACAGCATCCAAAGCCGGCTTGGCCAATTGCTCCATTTTCAGGAACCATTGCATCGATAGTTTTGGTTCAATTACAGCATCGGTACGCTCTGAACATCCAATTTTATTGGTATATGGTTCAGTTTTTTCGAGCAAACCTGCCGTTTCAAGGTCTTTTTCTATTTGCTTACGAACATCAAAACGATCGAGTCCGGCATATTGTGCACCGTTTTCGTTCAATGTTCCATTGTCATTGAAAATATCGATAGAAGGCAAATTGTATTTTTCGCCCAACATATAATCATTTACATCATGAGCTGGAGTTACTTTCAGACAACCTGTTCCGAATTCAACGTCCACATAATCATCCTCTATTACCGGAATTACGCGATTAATCAATGGCACAATTACCTTTTTACCTTTCAAATGTGCATTTTTAGGGTCGTTCGGGTTGATACACATCGCGGTATCGCCCATAATAGTTTCCGGACGGGTAGTTGCCACAACAGCGTAGCCAGCTTCGCCTTCAATTTTATAGCGGAGGTAAAAAAGTTTACCTTGTTGTTCTTTGAAAATAACTTCCTCATCACTCAAGGCAGTTAATGCTTTTGGATCCCAGTTTACCATACGTACACCACGGTAAATCAAGCCTTTTTCGTACAAATCGGCAAACACTTTCAATACACTTTCGGAACGAGGTTCATCCATCGTAAAAGCCGTACGATTCCAATCGCACGAAGCACCTAATTTTTTCAACTGCTCCAGAATAATTCCACCGTGTTTGTGTGTCCAATCCCAAGCGTGGCCCAGAAACTCTTCACGCGACAAATCGGTCTTTTTAATACCTTCAGAAGCCAGTTTATTCACCACTTTGGCCTCGGTAGCAATGGAAGCATGATCAGTTCCAGGAACCCAACAAGCATTTTTACCTTGCATACGAGCGCGGCGAACCAATACATCCTGTATGGTATTGTTAAGCATGTGCCCCATGTGTAGCACACCAGTAACATTAGGTGGAGGTATGACTATGGTATAAGGCTCACGACCATCAGGTTTTGAACTAAAAAATCCGTTGTCTAACCAATATTGATACCATTTCGATTCAATGTCTGTGGGGTTGTACTTACTTGCGAGTTCCATCTGTTTATATTTATAATTTATTCAACTACTATTTACTATTGAATATAAGATATCCAATTCGTTATTTTTCAACACAATACAAATTTTCTATTGTAAAAAAATAAGATTGCAAAGGTAAAAAAAAATAAGGGTATTTGAAAACCAATTTTTTAACTATTTTTGCAAAAGTATTTCACTCAAATAACTTGTTGGTTATGAAAGTTATAAAAATAGCATTTTTGACATTTTTAGTATTGCTAATCAGCAATATTAGTCTGTCGCAAATTATTAATAAAAAAATGAAAACAGGTTTTCGTGTTAGTCAAAACCGTTCGATTGATGTTTTAATTATCCATTCGGTTTTTAATAATTCGGGAGGCGAAATTTATGATATTGATTTAATAATAAAGCAGTTTTCGAAATATGGAGTTAGTTCACATTATCTAATTGGACGTGGCGGTGAAACCTATCGTCTTGTAGATGAGAACAATGTGGCATATCATGCTGGAAAAAGCAGTTTACCTGATGGACGACAATCATTGAATAGTTGCTCGTTGGGAATTGAAATGGTATGTTCATTCAACGATTCTATTACATATTTACAACTGGAATCGCTTGTAAAACTTACAAAGGATTTACAAGCACGCTACAAGCTAAAATATATTCTTCGCCATTCTGACATTGCTCCGGGGAGAAAAACAGACCCATGGAATTTTGATTGGGAAAAATTCAATCAAATGATTACATTAAATACAAATCAACTAAAATAAAACTATTTTTTTAGAAAACAACTCCTTAGTTGATCGAATTTTCACAACGTAAATACCTTTTACAAATAGTGGAATGCTAGTTTCAGTTTGTACAAATACAGTTTTATTAAACATACAAGTTCCTGAAAGACTGTAAACTGAAATTTGAGCATTTTCAGCAATATTCTTTATTGTGATATAGTTTGACGACACTATAACTATTGGTTCATTTGCTTTAACTTTTGCAACACTCGATGCAACCAATGTTTTTTGCTCCACAGTTTCGGAATAATCTGACATAGTATTTCCATTCTTCGATTGCACACGGTATTTATAAACAGTATTAGGTTGTAGCTCTGTAACCAAATAAGAATTGGAATTTACCAAAGTTTTTTTCACAACAAAAACAGTATCTTGTTTACCATAAGTGGCTTGCACATCGTCGATAGACATATTACCTGATGATTTACTATATGAAAATCGAAACTGTTGGAAATTTTGTTCAGCTGTAAAATTATAAAGTGGATAATTTCTTGAAGTATTTACATAAGGGTAATTTGCAATTTGATTCCATTGTCCATTTTGAAACCCTTCGAGTAAAAGTGATGAACCCGTTCCTGCAGAAGCAAATTTATACATAAAAGTAAGCTTTGTAACTGGTGAACCAAAGTTTTTTGTCATCAACCATGACCCAGATGTATTCAACTGTATTGAAGGTGCTGCAACACCTGAGCTTGTAGCAGAAGTATAAGTTGTAATCGAATTACCACTCCAGCCATTTGGCAGTGGTGCCCCACCTGCTCCTACAGCATCAAAACCTTCGGTTTCAGTTTTATCGGCAGCACCCGCCGTCGAAAAAACATCGAGCCAATAACCATCGGCAAACATTTCTTCTTCCCAGTTGGCTTTAAAGCTTGTTGACGCAATTTCGTCGGCTTTCATAGCTATTGGAGCCGTAAGTTTAGCCGTATGTAATTGCATGGTATTGATTGCCTCGGTATTTCCGTTTGTCTTAATCGCTTCCACCAAATAAGTATATTCTGAATTAGGTTGCAAATTTGTGATTTGATATTCAGTTGATTTACCGACTAACTCATTTTTCAAAAACACTGGAGTAGAAGTCTGAAACGCCATTGCATGTGTGCCAATAAATGCCACAGAATCAAAAGGTAACACATTCCATTCATATTTATTATAAATTGAATACGGATGTGTAACCGTATTTTTACGTTGCAAAGTTACATCGAGCCCCCATATAACATTGGCTCCAGCATTTGCTTCACCTACCATGTCAACTATCATCCCACTGCGAGTAAGTGCAATAGCATCGTTTCCATTCACTTGCAATAGCGTATCGGTGAGTAAATTTGCTTTTTGAAGTAAAGTTGAATTAGTCGCTGATTTATGAATTACAGTAAATGTTTTGTTATTCTCCAATAAGCCAGCAAGTCTCAATACTGTTCCAAAAGCGCCATCGCCATTGGATTGTTTACGCAAAGCATATTTTGACAAATCAATGGTTTTTCCGGTTCCATTGTAAACTTCTACAGCCTTATTCCAACTCGACCCCTCGATATAAGTTGAGATAATTAAATCGCCAGCTTTGGATGACGGCTGAAATACCTTTAAGCGATAATCGGTTGCTGAAGGATCCGAAATCCATTGCAGTACACCTCCAATTGGATTGACATGGGTTGGTTCAAGGAGTACAAAATCGGGAGAAGCATTTGCTTTGATAGGAATACTTATATTCTCAACTAAACCACCACCCGAAATCAGTAGCGTATCGCGAATTAACCCTGGAGCTAACGGTGAATAAACTACCTGAATATCAACACCCATTAAAATTTCATTAGCAGTAAAATTATTTTTAGTTAATTGTATGGCTGATGTATTATTTTTAATTGACAATGAGGCATTTCCAACAATATTTACACCCTCAAAATGTATTTTTTGCGATCGACTATCATTGGTCATTATGGTTCCAAAATCAATATCTGTTCCACGTTTGGGACTAATAAGGTAAGCTTGAGTTTCTAAAGGAAAAGGAAATATTTTGGTAGTATCGGCACCCCAAATATACTCGGCCAATGCTGGATAATCGATAAAAGGATTGCGATTATTCTGAATTTTGTAAATGGCTTCGTTGCGTATTAATTCTTTCGTACTTACAGGATCCTGACGGTGCCATTTCAACAATAATTCAATAGCCCATGGCTTCCAAACCGGATAAGAATTATTGTTCATCATGGGCGATTGCCACAAGGATGCTAAATCTTGATAAATGGTTGATATGTAAAAATAAGAGCGTGCAAAATCACCTTTAAATTCATTGGCTGGCTCAAAACAATTTTCGGCATAAGTATTTCCAAAACCATTTTTTCCAACTTTAGAGAGCCCATTATCTAAAGAAGGAACTCCAGTAACTTCGCCTAATGGCAAATTGCTTTTGGTCATATTTGTCACATCATCAGCCGGATATAGATGAAAAAGGTCTTTGTAAGCCATGTTTTCGTGTGCACCCCACCAACTTTTAGGCAACGAATGTTCGATGTGTAATCCGTTTACTGCCGCATAGCTTGTTTGTTTACGAAGTATTGTGGAGTACATATCCACCACTGTTGAATCGGCTCGACGGTCAGTAAAGAAAAAACCTTCCCATGTAAATCCGGGACCACTACCATACTCGAGCACCTTCATAGGTGTCGAAACATTTTTCAATGCGGTTTTTAGTTCATCTTTGGATTTGTTTTTCGCAAAATGATAATAGCCTGCGGGTACCGTGGCAGAAGACAACACGCTTGTAACTAACAGTGTAGATGCAACAAAAAAATTAAGTAAGCGTGTGTAGATTTTCATAGTTATATATTATTCAAGCCAACGTTTGGTAATATCACCAAATGCATCAATTCTGCGATCGCGGAAAAAAGGCCACATCCTTCGAACTTCTTCAGTACGATTCAAATCAATGTCCAACAAAATATTTTCTTCTTTATCTTTTGAAGCTTTTGAAATTACTTCACCTTGTGGACCAGCCACAAAACTAGAACCCCAAAATTGAATACCATTAGTAATTCCCGAAGGATCAGCCTCGTACCCAACACGATTACACGAAACAACATGTAAACCATTAGCGATGGCATGTCCGCGCTGCACTGTAATCCAAGCTTCCGTTTGTCGGGTTTTTTCAGCATCTGTATCGGTACTCTCCCACCCTATAGCCGTTGGATAAATTAATAGTTCCGCACCAGCCATAGCCATAAGTCGCGCAGCTTCGGGATACCATTGATCCCAACAAACTAAGACGCCCAACTTCCCAACCGACGTTTGAATTGGTTCAAAACCCAAATCGCCAGGCGTAAAATAAAACTTTTCGTAATAAGCTGGGTCATCAGGAATATGCATTTTGCGGTATTTACCAGCAATTGTACCATCCTTATCAATAACTACAGCTGTATTGTGATGCAAGCCCGGAGCACGTTTTTCGAAAAGAGAAAGTACAATAACAACAGCTAATTCTTTTGCTAGTAAACCAAAAGAATGAGTAGATGGGCCAGGAATAGCTTCTGCTTGTTCAAACACTGCAGGGTCTTCGGTTTGACAAAAATACAATCCATTGTGCAATTCCTGTAAAACAATCAATTCAGCACCTTGTGAGGCACAATCACGAATATTCTGTTCAAGTTTCGCTATATTATTGGTTCTATAAGCCGAATTTGATTGTTGTATTAATGCTATTTTCATTTTTATAAGTCTTTTGTCTTT
>CAIWIS010000516.1 GCA_903912795.1 uncultured Bacteroidales bacterium | reverse complement strand
TTTCTCTTCCAGGTTTTTTTGTTCCATCTTTCCGGTTAGATTATCATAAGCGGCAATAACCACTGAGCCATCTGATGTGACCCATGAAATATAAGTTCTATCTGATTTTCCTTTAAATGAGACAGCCCTTGGATCGGAAAACCAACACCAGGCGCCGTCATTTGCAATGGTTTTGAAATCTTCGGCTTTGGCAGCATTTTGAGACCAAGTTACAAACACCTGGCTTATTAAAAAGAGGATTAGAATATTTTTTTTCATTTAATAATTGATTTTCACATTATTATAAACTTATCTTCACTTATCTTATGTTGAGTGTCAGTATTGCCATTACCTGCATAATTGTTGTTTAATACATTTATTTTATGTGCAGAATATGATTCAATACCATACCCATTGTTGTATTGGATCAGATTATTTGTTACAGTAATGTTTTCAGATCCTTTATAAAGATATTCAAACATAACACCGCTTCGATCATTAGCTTCGATAAGATTGCCTGTCACCAAAACATTTTTACATTCAGAAACCAGAATCCCATAATAACCATTACGTGCAACCTCACAATTCTCAACCTTCGCATCACGGCAATGAGCAAGTGCTATTCCACTTCCATAAGGTGATGTTGCCAGTCTGCTATCTTTTATATTAATTCCTGAGCAACGGGTTAACAGGAGGTTATGTTGCAGTTTCGCCCCGGGAACTACGTTGGAACCACATTCAGTAAAATCGCAGCAGATAACATTGACATTGTTAGAACCATTAATAAATACTCCATTGTAAGTGCAATTCTGAACAGTAAGATTTATAAAGTTAACATTCTTTATCTGTCCCTCCTTTTGTGCGAGAAATATTATCCCTCCACGGTTTCCCTGGTCGCTGCGAAAAGAGCGCCTTGCATTGGGGTCGGTATGCAGATCCGTTTGTAAAGCACCTTCTATCACCAGATCACGGATTGTAATATCATGAAGGTCATTAGATGCATTTACAATTGCGTCTCTTTTGCCAGAAGTCGGATCAAGGAACAATACAGTACCAATACCTTCTCCGGCAAGCGTAACACCACTGGGCATTTTAAGCGTAGTTGGAAGGGTATGAATACCCGATTTAGCAACTATCCAGCGACCTGTTCCGGCAGCTGCATTCAGAGCTTCCTGAATAGATTCTCCCGGATTAACGTACACTGCACCTTCCGGAACTTTTGCTGTTGCCATAGCTCCTGCCGGATAACCAATTGTACTTGCTTCTAGTACTTCATTCTTTTTGACTGATGGACTTTCAGGTGCACGAAAAGCCGTAATGGTATTTCGGATAGAAAGGAGACGAACGGAATCATTAATAATTTTTTTTGCATAAGGCATACTTATCCCTTTTGATGTATAATGATTGTAAACATATTGATAATCAACATCTCTGATGGTCATCCTTCTTTCTGATATTACTCCGTAACATGGAGGCTTTTCACCAAGAAGAAAACCGGCGGTGTATTCAAATCCGAGCGCAAGCCTGTTGTTTGCTATTGAGAACAAGTCAATACCTTGTGAATAGGCTAAACGTGCTGCACCTGCAAATTCACCAAGACCCAGTTGAACATGCCCCTGATCGCGTGTACTCTCCTGGCACTGACCGCTGGGATAAATATATTTGAAAAGGCTTCCATTTAAAGGCGCATGAAGAAAGTGGTCCAGTGCGTTGTTAAACATTTCACGATTGTCGGTAAAAATAGCAATTGCCATAATTGATTTAATGATGGCTCCATCCCAGTTGCCATTTGCTTCAGGTTTGTAATATCTGATTAATGGATAATACACAGTCATCAGCATATTCGTAAAATTGTCAATATCTTTCTGCTTCCAGATTGATTTATCGGAACGCAATATTTCAGCTGCATTGCAAAACACATGACCTGTCCATCCTGCAAGAAGTTTGGAGTCGTTATTGTCTAAATCCCAAAGTACCAACGACCAGGCATTCATAATCTCAATTGCTTTATCAGCATAAGCTTTATCCTTAGTTATGTACCACAATATTGCGCAATTATAAGCCATACTTGAACCTTTGACTAAGTCATCGCCACCTATATTGGGTTTTCCATAAGCTCCACGCTGAACATGAGGGAAAGATTTCACTACAAAATTAAGATCCGTTTTGGTAATCAGACTGTCAAAAGCATCTTTCCAGGGTTGGGCACCTGCCAGTACCTGCTTTTTCATATACTCCAGATCAGCTGAGGTCATATCAATGCCCGGATGAATGAATTTCTGAGCTACTGCTTTATTGATCAGGAGAGTTGACATGAGTAATGTCAGTGTAGTCAAAATCATTAGTCTTTTCATACCATTGTTTTATTAAATTTAGATATCAATTTGATGTAGAAATGCTTGCACAACAGTTGTATATTTTAAATGCTTATTGCTTATAGTTTTATGCCAACTGGCGAAACCATTTTTGTATTAATATTTTCATCTTTCGATAAGGTAATTGCCATTATTCGAATTTTGTTATTAGCTGGTAATACCAATGTTTTTGACCCTTTTGGTAAATCAATTGCATATTTATACAAATAGCAGTAGGTATAAGCTTCATTAATCCCTGTAATATTATGACGATGTGTTCCAATCCATGCAATATTATCATTTTTCAGAAAAGCAGGTTCATACTTAATCAAATTAATTTCTTTTGTAGTCAAACTCCCTTTCATTGGTCTGTCGAAAACAGGAGAATACCAATTTCCTATTAGTCCTGAATAATATTGAATGCCTAAGGTTATTTCATTGTTGTCAACTTTAAATGTCCCACGTGTATCTTCAGTAGCTGCTGCCAACAAATAAATACGATTGAAATTTCCGTCAGGAAGTTGAATTGTATCTCCTTTTGGAATAATTGCACTATTTTTAATGCTCTCGGGTATTTTTCCATCATTTATCTCTTTAACATCATTTTGCAATTTAAAAACCACACCTTCTGAATTTATTTCATTAGGTAATAATTCATCAGGTATTGAATTTCCCAGAGCGTCGAACTCACCATAATAACGATCATTATCAGAGGTAGTTACTCTTGTGTTCAAGTTTAATTTAAGAGAAAGGTTCTGGGTTTTTGTTACTTTTGTTTTTGAGTCTGTTAATGTAACTGCAAAGGTACGTGGTTGGTACGATTTCATATCAAATTGCAATTTTCCATCTTCAATTACAGCATCTCCAATTTCCTCTTCACTTGCATTTAGTTCTTTTGCTGAAACTACTGCGGAAGCAAAACGAACCATCACATTTTCAATTTTTTCTCCTGTCAATTCCTGTAAACGAACAACAATAGAATTTCCATTTTCGGCTTTTTTTAATGCTCTTATTGCAACCTGCCTGGTGCTTACCGTTGCCATTGAGAATGATTTACCTAAATTTCCATTATGCGCATTGGTCTGAAATGCCACCAAAGGTTGATTTAAACTGGCAGCTTGCCATACACTCGAATGATTCCATTTATTTTTATGCCCATAAAAGGAATAAGTAAAATGATGTTTACCAATATCCTGATAGGTTTGATAATTTTGTTTATTACCCTTGGGACAGTGCAATAAGGTTAACCGCAATAGGCTGTCTGCCGGTTTATCCCAGCCGTATTTGCCATCGTTTAAAATGCTGACACCATAACTACCATCATGATGCGTAATATCAGCCCATTGTTGCCCGGGTACTTCGTACAAATTTTCAGTATTATTATTCCTTTTAATAGTACCAATAGCTAAATCATAAGTAGCCAGATTATTAGAGACGAAAAAAGGGAATGATGCTTTTAAAAGCGTATTACGGGTGCTCCAGTTAATAACATTCACAACATCTACACGTTGTTCGGAATCTCCCATTGTAAGC
>CAIWIS010000515.1 GCA_903912795.1 uncultured Bacteroidales bacterium | reverse complement strand
ATTGAAATATTTTTCACTATAATTATGAATATCAATTAGATTTGGTCTCTAACACTTTAAAGGTATGTACAACAGGTTGAGCCGCTTTATGCGCTACCTCAAGCAGACTGTCCGATTTTACTTTAAATTCATTTTCCTGAGCTTTATTCTCGAAATACTCTTTGGATTTGAGCAAATAATAATTCAGGTTCGAAGGATATTTAACAGTAAAAATGGAATCGAGATCTTGTTTTTGTTTTGCCAATGCATCGTTTGGGTGAATACTTTTAAAATTCGGATTGTATTCAATAAATTTAATTCCTCTCAATTTTGATTCGTACGACCAAAGCTCAGCAAGTATTTTTCGCACTTTCAGAGCTTGTTGATACTGAGGAGTAGTTTGTTTTTCAGCTAAATTCACACCTGTTTTCAATTGCTCACTCGTAAAAAAAGCTATAGGTTTGTTATCAATACTCAGTTCGTAATTTCCTTTTTGAAGTCCGGTTATTTGTAATACCTGCTGATTAAATTCGGCTGTAAATGGCACTAATTTTAATGCATTTTGTTGGTTACTAACTATTGGGAATGGTAATGACTTTTCCAACACATTAAACTTCAGTCCAAAAGGTATTTTTTCGACCGATTGCACTTCACAGTTTAAACTTTGCTTCTCGTTAAAATTCCCTTTCAAAATAGTAATTTTCGAAACATATTGAGATGCACGCATATCTTTCAGAAAAGTATAGAACATAACAAAATGTCCGGTTGCTTCAGGGTGTACTCGGTCTTTACTGGTCAGTGTAAATGCAGAATTTTGCTTTTGTTGCTCCATGTTTATGCTATTCATAATCGACCAATAATCAACCGTTTGCAATTTGTATTTCTGTGCCAGCGATTCCATAAAATCAGCGCAACTCTTTAATGCATCGTTTACTCCAAAATTTGTAGGAACATCAAGTTTGGCTGTTTGGTCGTAAATGGATGGTTTTTGAAGTGTTACTTTTATTTTTCGTTCTAGAAGCTGTATTACTATTTTCTCCAGATTTTTTTGGTAAAGTTCAATGGCATCCTTTTGCAACTTTAGCGTATCAGCATTTGTTATTGGAAAACGTGTATACAATGTTCTCGACACATCATTCATACCAATCATCAAGATAGCATGAGTTGGATTACTTATCAATATATCTTTCTCCATTCTGGCCAACACATCGCCGGTTCTATTACCCGAAATACCACAATTGAAAAAGATAACATTTTCACTGGGGAAACGCGTCAAATGATAAAGCAAAATGTTGTGATGGAATTCACCGTTATTGGTAATGCTATTGCCAACAAAGCAAACCCTGTCGTTTGTTTTAAACAGGGATTGTGAGTTGCTATTTTCGTAAATAAATACGAACAAAAGCAATACTATATATTTATAAAATACTGCCTTCATTAGTTAATGCTTTGTTTCAATACTTCAACTGCATTTTTCAATTTTGCATCAACAAACGCTTTCGCTTTCAATGTTCTTTGCTGCACTTCTTTTTTATTCTTTATTACCGAAAGAATAGTCGCATTTAAACGTGCCATCTGTTCAGGCTTATCACTATCGAAAAACCAATCGCCCAGCCCAATATTATACCACATATATCCCTTTGAGGTTTGCTCCTCGTATCTACCTAACAATGCTGGTGTGCAATTGCCAATACACATAATGGGCGAATGTTGCTCCACTCCAAATAATCCTGCCGATTGCACATAAACACTCAGTGCTTCGTCGGTTAACCAAAACTTATCGCGCCAAACAACCCGCTTTTTCACATTTTCGGGTAGTGGGTCGTACAGCATTTCTTTACCCAAAGCTACTTGTGTTACATCCTCGGCACAAATCAATACCTTCATGTTGGTTTGCAGTACAATAGCAATAATTGCTTCGCGGTATGGACGCATGTCGTGCTCTTTCATTTCCTGATTTCGTTTATCAATAGCAGCATCATAAGCAGCATTTTTATTTGGCACAAGCCAATTTGGCGTTCGACGATATTTAGGAATAACACATACAAATTTGCCCTTCTTCAGCTTATTGGCTTTCAAAAATTCATTAGCCGCTTTGTCATTTCTCAAATCAACTGCAAATGCTGCATCGGGTCCAAATTCCATTACAGGTGCTTTTACACCTGATTCTTTGGCTACATCAAGCGATACAGAATCTCTGAAATACACAAACTTCGCTTTATTCAACAGCGACACAACTAACGGAGTAGCACGTTCTTTGGGCAAGGTTATGCCCAACACGCCAAAAGGTTTCCCTGTTTCATCTACCCATTTTTTCACATCCTGGTCGGCCACCAACCAGGGTCCCGATCCATGCAGGAGAAAATCACATTCTTCAAATGCCTTTTCCAACGACGCTTTGTGGTTCGGATTTAAAATTTTCAGGTTGGGAAAACGACGCAATAACATTTCACGAACACCATCGGCAACTGTCGAAGGCCAAAGTATCACTTCTGCTTCGGGCATTTGCTTTTCAAGTAAAGCTATCATTCCGGGCGTGTGACCTATATCTCCGATATTGATGGTTTGCCACGAGGAGCGCAAAAGGATTTTGTATTTTTTGGCTGTAACCGCAGAAGAATTAGCAGCCAACAACGTACTTGTTAAGGCTATGAGCAAAATGGCTGAAACAAATAATTTTCTTATCATACTGTTCATTTATTATTTGATATTTTCTCTCGATTTACGTTTGGTCAATTGGTCCATATACAAGGATTGTGGAACTAATGTTTCACCCTTTCCAATACCTTCGGTGAAATCTTCAGGACCCGAATCGAACTTTAGGGTAGCCCCACCATAAGATGCCTCATCCTCTACTGGAGTTGTTTTTACATTACTACATGCCCCAGATGTGCCAATAATATAGCCCCATTTGTATTGCTGTGTCCATAGCAAATAATCCCGTTCCGCATGTTTTTTAATCCCTTTGATATTCCAATACACCGATTGCGTAGTAGGATAAGCATGAAAATTTAATGGTGGAGTTCCAGATT
>CAIWIS010000514.1 GCA_903912795.1 uncultured Bacteroidales bacterium | reverse complement strand
TAGTCAACAGCAAAGATAGTGCTGGCAGTAGTGTATGATTTATAGGGTTTTGTTTCCGTAGTTTGTGGCTGACGAATCATGGCATCGATTACATCGTGTTGTATGGCACAATTTTCCAATTTATGGTTATTGGCAAAAGTCATTACTGCCTGAAATGCTTTATCTACAGTTGGCTTAGTGGCGTTTCCTTTCCAATAGTTTATTAAATCCGTGTAATCGCTATTGGTCGTAACTTTGAGGATATTATTGATGCCCGATTTTTTTACAGGCCAAAACGACCAACCAATATTGTTTTTCTCCATTAGTTCAATGCAATCGGTAAACCAGCGATTCGAATTTTCGCCCGATTCTCCTAACCAAATAGGACAATTGGTATTGTTTCGAAGGTCGAGCACCCATTGTATTGCAGCAGTATTATTAACAGTCCAGTATTTATGAAAACTGTAGCACATATTGTTATCCCAAGCGGGTGTAAGCCCCGAAAAATCGTTAGCAAATCCGTTTCCTTCTATCACTATCAGGTGATTTTTATCCACTTCGCGAATAGCCGTTGTTACACGTCCGTACAATGAACGCAATTGTGTATTATTGCCTTCAGGAAAAGTCCAGTTGGTTTCGTTGAGCAAATCGTAACCGGCTATCCATTTATTTGTAGCGTAGCGTTCAGCAATTTTTCGCCAAAGTGCCACAAATTTAGCCTTGTTAAGTTCGCTTTCCCAAAGTGAAGGTTTTGAAGCATCATAATCGGAAATGGCGGCATCTTTTCCCTGACCACCGGGAGCACCGTGCATATCGAGCATTACATACATTTTGTTGGCAGCACACCAAGCTACTAAACTATCTAAACGCGCAAAGCCACTTTCAATCCAAGTGTGTTGACCTTGTACTGGTTCATCTTCAATTGGTAATGTAAATATCTTATAATGCAAAGCCGGTCGCACACAGTTAAATCCCCAACGAGCCATTGAATCTACATCTATGCGTCTGAAATGATTATCGAGCCAAGCAGTATAAAACTGATTAGTTTTTTCGAGGCCTATTGTCTCGGTGAGTTTCTTCCTGAATTCCCATTGCGTACCTGCTACACCCGAAGTTTGCATCATATAGCCTTCTTGCAACATCCAGTTGCCTGTGCCTATGCTTTTGATGATAAGGTTTGCGCCAGTAGGATCAACAATCTGTTTGCCTGAAGCACGAACATAAGTTGTTTGTGACTGAAGAATAAATGGACAAAATAGTAGTAGAGAAAATAAAAGTGTTTTTTTCATCTTTAGCATTCGTGTGATTTCGACTCAACAAAAGTAAAGAATAAAAGCATTCATTAATCAGCAGTGATGTAAATAAGTATGTAAACCACTGCATTTAATCAACATAAATATTTGATTACATGATAGATAAAACAAATTTGGTGTATTCAAAAAGTAGTATAACAAGTAGGCTTGAAAGTTGACTTTGTATAAAAAGCAATGATATAATTACTAAATTTGAAGAATTTTGTTGTCAAATTCCTCTTTTTGTAGAAAAGTTCTATTCTTAGTTTTTGTACGATAGTTATACACTGTAGTTAAGGAATAGCGCAAGAAATGGGAGATTTTACTACCATCGCTAATTCCCAGTCGCATTAGTGCTATTATCCGTAACTCTGGATTAAGTAATTCACCCTTTTTCAAAAGGAATCGATCATTTTCATTGAGCAGTTCGTTTACTTTTTCAACAAAATTAGGGAATAATTGTAAGAACGCATTATCAAAATTCGCATAAAGTTCCTCAAACTCTTCGTCCATTATATCCTGCGATTGTGTTAGTAAACTAGCTTCTTTTATATTACCATCCTTAATTTTAGCGTTAATTTTTTTTCTAAAATCATCAATTTTATTAATGTATATGGAGCATAATTCAATAAAACGACCAATATAAACTTCTTTAATCTTGTTCGATTCAGTCAATGCATTGTTTGTTGAGAATAGGACTTGATTAACTTCAGTTAGCTCATCGTTAAGTTTATTCAGTTCTGAATTCAGATGATTAAGATCGTCATTCGCGTTTTGAAGGTCTTTTTTGGCTGACGACAATTTTCGATTTTGCTTGTAAATAATTAGCAACGCAAAGGCAATAAAAATGGTCAGCGAACTAATTAACAAAAGGTAGTTTTGCAGTTTAGCTTTTTGATCTTCAATCTTAGCCTGATAGGTTTTGTCAATTAGAGACAAAAGTGGTGAACTTTGCAAACTTCTTAGTTTTGCGTTATAAAACATGGTAGCATTCCATGAAAAACGAATATATTTGTAAGCCCTTTCGATATTACCTTCTTCGAATAAAATCTGGGTAAGCATCATTAACGATGCCTGATCTTTTATTGCTGATTGTATGTCAGATATAGCCGAAAGGGTGAGAAAGTATTTTTGTTTTTCCTTATCGCCTTGAAATTGAAAAATAAGTGACCTACGAAAAGTAACAAATGCATGTTCCGGAGTACCAATAATCGTTTTCGCAAGCCATAAATCATTAATTTTTAAAGCTTCATCGAATGAGTTTGCATTGCGGGCACTATCTTCTTTCAGTTGCAGATACAAATGATTTTTTGGAGTTACTAATTTTTTAAGTGAAGCCAGATTTTTATCAAAAATTTTCCAATAATCTTGTGATTTTCGTTTATCTTGGGTATAAAATGCAAGTTCACCATAAACCTTTAACTGTGTATTGTAGTATTCAACAAGTAGAGAGGTAGGGATTTTAGACAGTTCAATGCTAGCCAACAAATCTACAGCCTCTTTATAAAGTCCGATTGAACCCATTAAATAGGCAAGCTCAAGTTTACTTTGATACTCCTTCTGGATATCTCTCAAATAAATAGCTACTTCGATATTCCTATTTTGATAATGAATAGCTGAATCACAAATATATGGCTTATACTCATTGTAGATACGTGAATTTAATTCATATTCCCCCAGAGAAAAAGAAGTCACATTTTGTATTTTTTTTTTGTAATTTGTAATACGCGTTTCTCTTTCTTTAGTATATACATCGGAATTTTCAATAGTACTGTCCAATTTCAACAAAAGTGTCGAAATATCTTCCTGAGAAAACATCCCGTTAGATATAATTAGTAAAAGTACAATTAAAACGAACTGATTTTTGATAAGTTTAAAAAAGAAGTTTGATATCACTTGAAGTTTTAGTTTTCCGAATTATTACTTAAAGATACATTTGCGATGACAATACTTATAAAAAAATATCTATTAATTGTCTATCATCGTATCGCAAAGTTACGTAAAGTATATTGAAAAACAAAACTTTTCAGAATACGCTTGAATTTCTATGATTTCATTTATTAAACTTCTAATCCCGTTTCAAATCCTCAAAAGGCGACTGTAATGCATTGGCGTTTCCTTCATCGCCCACGCTCAGGGCTACAATGCGAACAAAGCGTGAATTGGGCAATGTAATACTTGTTGCGCCTTCAGGAATTTCTAAGCGATAGGCAAATAGATAACTATATTGATACAGTGCATCTTCGGTTGGTAAATGGTGGTGCGAAGCCGTCCACGCAATGCGTTGATTGCGAATGTAAGCCGGATGAATGGTTTTCAGTTTGTTACGCAGCGAATACGATAATTCGGCTACAAAACCTTCGAATTCACGATTGTCCCACGAGCCCATGTAACCTGTCCAACCACCAATGCTGAGTGGTAATTTCTTGTTGCCCGACTTAAACACAACATCCATATCTTCATCGGCTGCAGCTAATAAGTGCAGCACTTTTGTTCCTTTGGGTAAATCTACGGTTTGTCCCAAACATGCTACCGCATTGTAATCGCCCACTTTGCGGGAACCAATAGAGAATGTTACATTTCCCATTTTCACCGTATCTCCTATCATTTCGGCAGGATATGTTCCGCCTTTGCCATCCATGGTTCCACGGTGACCTTCGTTACGAGGATTCCGATCATCATATCCATCTTCGCGATAGCTATTGTAACTGAAAATATCGGTATCGTATTTAAGTGTCAATGGTTGTGTTGATGCAATTAATGACTTAGCGCCAGTAAATTTCAACACTATAGTTTTTAATTCATAAGGTTCAAAATCAACTGTTAGCGTTCCTTTTTTGGTGACCAAAGGCATGTTCAACGTTCGCTCAACGCCATCGAGCATAGCTGCTGAGGCAATTGGCAATGCAGCTGAAAGTTTTACAGCTTTACACGCCACGCCATTCAGTTCTTGCATACGCACAATAATACCAGAGCCATCTTCAGCCCTTTTTACAGCTTGAATATTCACTTGGTCGCTGCTTATTTTTAGCAACGAGAATGAATTGACCGAGGCCTTGTGTTTTGCTACCTCAAACACTGCTGGGAGTTGCTCAAAGCGCATGGCTTCCCACTGCGTTTTGGCTTGTCGCCAGTCGGCTTTATGACTTGAAATAGCAAATTTAAACTCATGACGACCCCAATCTTGCCAACGCATTTCGCTCATAGTGCCATCGTCGAGCACTTCTTGTACACTTTCTTTGGTGTCGGGACCATGAATTAAAGTCAATCGCATGGTATTATCGTCCACTTTATCGCTGCCATATTTGGCTCCGGTAAGAATAGAAACACCAAAATCGCCCGACTTATCCGTTAAATCGAACCACGAATGATGCGAAACTTCGTATTGTTTTTCTGTTCTGTTTCCACGTTTAATAGTTCCCAAACCAAGGTTGTAAGTAGCTTCGGGAGCATTGGCAGTAAAATGAAATGCTGTTTTGAGCAATGTACCACGCGTTTTCCAATCTATTTGGTTCAATGTTTCAACAAGACTCTCACCAGCTCCTGCCGAAAGTTGTATGCGTTGTTTAAAAATTGAACCTTCGTGCTCGCGTAGCACTTCAATAGCAACACGAAGTGGCCCATTCTCGACAATCTTAACCGAAACAGGATTGGCTACAACGCTGCGAGCTGGTTTCTTAATGT
>CAIWIS010000513.1 GCA_903912795.1 uncultured Bacteroidales bacterium | reverse complement strand
TGCAATGGCATAGCTCCAAGCTCTGTTTTGCGGTAATCTAATGCCTGATTTACTAGATGTAACATTCGTTCGGCATTTCGTTCAATAAGTCCAAGTTGGTGCTGTACCCAATTGTGTTCTTTCACTCCACGTTCCAACATTTCGCGAACAGGTGATAGTATCAGTGTAAGAGGTGTACGAAACTCATGCGAAACATTCACAAAGAAGCGGATTTTGGCTTGATCAATTTCTTTGGTACGTTCGCTATTAATTCTTTCAAATTCTAGTTCCCGCGAGATAATCTGACGGCTAAAATAAAATCTGACTGAAAAGATTATTATAGCAACTATTAAAATAAAGAATATCATTTTAGCCCACCAGGTATTATACCAATACGGTAAAACAATAATTTCAAGTTGGGTTTCTGTCAGACTCCATTTACCATTATTATTAGCGGCTTTCACTCTAAAGATATACTTTCCAGGTGAAAGATTTGAATAACTAACACTGTTTTTACTACTTGTATACCATTCTTTATCAAAGCCTTCCAAAATATATGAGTAAGTGTTTTTTGTACCTGAAAGAAAATTCGGGACTACGAATTCTAATCCAAACACATTATATTGAGGTGGAATCCTAATTGATTTAACTAACTCAACACTCTGATTAAGAATCTTCGTGATATCATTTGGAATAACAATACGATTGAAAACAGTTAATTGATCAATGATTGGTGCAGGAGAATATGGATTGTCAATCAATTGTTCGGGAGAAAAAACAGTAATTCCATTTATACCACCAAAAAACATTTTGTCATCAGAGGTTTTACATGACGAATAATGATTGAACTGATTGCTTTGAATCCCATCAGATTCAGTATGTATTCTCCATTTCTCGGAATCGGTCGAAAGACAAATTAACCCTCTGTTGGTGCTAATCCATAGACGTTTAAACTGATCTTCTTGAATGGAACAAATAGTAAAGCTTGGAAATCCAACTTTTTCCTTATAACTTATTAATTTGTTTTTATCAAAGTAAAACAGTCCTTCATTCGTACCAACCCAGATTCTACCTAAACTGCTTTTAAAAAAACAATAAATAATTTTTTCATTTTTTCCTTTTCCATCAGAACTTAATTTAAGAAAATTTCCATTCCGAAAACAATAAACCCAAGCACCATTATCTGTACCTATCCAAAGCTGATCATGTGAATCACAAAATAAACTTAAGATTTTGGTGTTCATTTTCTTTGATTTTGGTACAAGTTGTGTAAAAGGTATGACTTGTTTGGTTACTTGATTGTAAATTATCAAACCATTCAAAGTACCTATACAAATCTCTCCCTTTTTATTTTTCACCAACCCATATACATTATCATTTATCATTGGGTCTGAGCTTATGTTGATACGATTAAAAGAACGGGCTTTAACGTGAAAGTAATTTAATCCACCTCCATGTGTTCCAACGAGTAAATTGCCATTGTCAACTTTTAAAAGTGCTTTTATATTGTTTCCACTTAAGGAGTGAGGGTTGTTTTCATCGTTTGTAAAATGTTCAAATTGATTTGATTTTGTAATATACAAATCTAGTCCTTTGTCATTTGTTCCAATCCATACATTACCGTTAGGTTCAGCAAGCATGGCACTAACTACGTTATCGTTCAATGAATTATATCCTCGAACATAATATAAATGTTGAAATTGATTTTTCAGTGGATGATAATAGTTTAATCCACCATAATAGGTTCCAAACCACAATCCACCCTGCGAATCAGAATAAATTGACCGAATTGA
>CAIWIS010000512.1 GCA_903912795.1 uncultured Bacteroidales bacterium | reverse complement strand
TGCTTTGAGTACTTGCTCCGCAATTTTCACCGTATTTGACCCCGATTGTTTTTGCACTACAATAGTTGCACCCTGTTTGCCATTTGTAAAACTCTCTTGAACGCGTTCTTCAATAGCATCGTTTACATTGGCCACGTCCGATAAAAATATCGTTTTACCGCCCGACGTTCCAACAACAATTTTATTTAATTCAGTAGCATCCTTAAACTCTCCATTTACTCGTAACGAGTATGAATCGCTACCAATATCTACTGTACCAGCCGGTGTATTTACGTTTTCGAGACGAATATTTTGGGCAATACTTTCGATTGTTAAATTATAAGCTTCTAGTTTTAATGGGTCAATAAATATTTGAATCTCACGTTTTGGAGCTCCTGTTATAGAAACTGAACCTACACCATCGATACGTGCAAGTGGGTTTGCCACTTTATTGTCGAGTATTTTATATAATGCAGGCAAACTCTCCTCGGCTGTGGCCGAAAGCATTATTACCGGAATCATATCAGTGCTAAACTTAAAAATGATTGGATCTTGTGCACCTTCGGGTAAAAAGGATTGAACCATATCAAGTTTATCGCGCACATCGTTTGTAAGCGCCTCAATATCATCGCCGTAATTAAATTCAAGCGTAATCATGGAGCGGTTTTCACGCGATACCGATTTTATATTTTTAAGATTCGAAACCGTGTTAAGAGAATTCTCAAGCGGACGCGTAATATTTGTTTCAATGTCCGCAGCACTTGCTCCCTGATATGTTGTCAACACCATAATTGTGTTGGTTTCAATATTCGGAAGTAAGTCAATAGGTAATTTATTTAGCGAAAAAAGTCCAAGAATTACAACACCTACAAATATTAGGGTAGTCATAATAGGCTTTTTTACAGCACTTTCGTATAAACTCATGTTTTTATAAATTAGAAGTTAGAAATTAGAAAAAAGTAAATATGAAATTGGGAATTAGAAAAAAACTTTACAGACTTTATAAACTATTTTACTACTTCCACTTCAATATTATCGTTCAATTTAGATTGACCCGAAACTACTACTTGATCATCGCTTTGCAATCCTGAAAGTAATTCGTATTCAGAACCAAGTCGTTGTCCAAGTTCTACTTTGCGGTAATTAACTTTACCATCTTTGTAAACATATACATAGCGTTCGGCTGACCCCGATTGTTTAATAACTGCCATATCAGGTACAACAACATTTTTCATCGATCCAAAATTCATTTTTACACGTGCAAACATACCTGGACGAACCTTCCCGTTGTTATTGTTAATTTTCACTTCAACACCAAATGTACGAGTACGTTCATCAATTATTGGATATATCAAACTCACTTTACCATTAAAAGTCTCGTTTTTAAACACTTCCACCTTCACTTCTACAGGCATTCCATTTTTCACTTTTGAATAATAAGATTCCGAAACATTTATTTTAAGTTGCACTGGCGAAATTTGCATAATTGTCATCAAAGCCATTTGCCCGCTATACATATCGCCTTCGTCATAATTTCGAGCAGTCACAATACCACTTATCGGGCTCAATAGAAATGTATTCTCGTTCAAATTTTTAATATTAGTTTCAGCCATATCCATTTGCAATTTAGCATTATCCACTTCTTGTTGCGAAGCCCCACCTACAGCAAATAAACCAGCCACTCGTTTGTAAACCCGACGAAAATTCTCAATCTGTGCTTCGGAGTTCGACAGTGACACATTGTCCATTTGAGCTAACTTTTGACCTTTTGCTACTTGTGCTCCCACTTCAACAAAAATTTTACGTATACGACCCGGACTTGCAGGAGCAATATTGTTTTTAATATCAGGTTCTACAGTAGCTGTAAACTCAGTATTTTGAGGCACTTCACGCGTTTCAACTAATGCAATTTTAACCTTTGGTTTAAGCTCTTTCGCATCAGCTTTATCAGCAGGCTTTTTTGAACAGGCACTAAGTACTATTGCTAAAATAATTATTGGAAATAAATTAAACTTCTTCATATCTTTGTTTTTTAAATTTTGTAAATCTATCATATAGTTATTATTAATTATCACATCAATTTAATCATTTATCGTTTTTCCTAATATCTTTTCCAAGTCAGCTTTTGCCGAAATAAAATCGAAAATAGATTGATTATACGATAATCCAGCCTGAATCAATGCAAGTTCTGAGTTCGATTGGTCTAAATAAGTAGCTGCTCCCACTTCGTACATTTTTTTGGAAATAGCAACTGCCTTTTCGGCTTGTTCTAATCCTTTTTTGTTCGAACCTATTTTCTCAATCGACTTTTTCATATTGTCAATATATATATTGGCTTGCAATTCCAAGTTTTTCTTCAAATTCACTTTCTGCAAATTCATTTCTTGTGTTTGCAATTGTAGCTGTTTGGATTTATAATGTTTTGCACCACCCTGAAAAATTGGAATTGATAAGCTAATTGCCGCATTCGAAGTAGGGAACCAACGATAATTTGCCAAAGCAATATCATCATTTGCCATGGACATGTATTGATAATTTATGCTGGCATTTAAAGAAGGCAACCATGTTGATTTTTGCACTTCAATGGATTTTTGCAGTTGTTCCATACGCAAGTCAAGTTGTTTTAAATCAGTATTTTTATTTAATGCGTTTGCATCCACCGAAAGCATTTCGGCAAATAACGATTTTTCATAATCGCCTAAACTTCCAATAAGTTTAATTTCCACATTTAGGTCTATACCCATAAGTGTTTTCAACTGCAATTTACTCATTGCTACTGCGCTTTCGGCCGAAATGGTATTTGACAAAGCGTTTCGCAATTGCACATCGGCGCGTAACCATTCAAATTCCGAAACACCTCCAAGTTTAAATTTATCAGCAATAATCCGAGCACTTTCGGCCGTATTTCTATAACTGCGGTCGAAAACTTGATACGAATCCTGCATCATTAAAATAGTGTAATAGGCTTTTGTAATCTGATTCACTAACTGAATTTCGGACGAGCGTGCATTCTCGTTGGCCAATTGCAAATCAGTTTCGTTCATTTTAAGTGTTGTCCAAAGCGTAGGCGAAATAATTGGCACTTGAGCCGAAATACCTCCAACAAAAGTATTGTCCTGGCCTACTTCAATACCATCAGGATTAGCTGGCATACCCGGAAACGAAAAAAACATACGTTGCTTTTTAAGTGCTCGTTGATACGACCCCGAAGCCGAAATATTTGGATAAAGAGCTGCTATTTTCTCTTTATTGGAGTAATCTACTCGCTCTAATTGTTTATCGGCAATTTTAATTGTAGGACTTTTACTCAACCCTATTTCAATTGCTTGTTTCAGATTCAGTTTTAATGTATCCTGAGCATTTAAAATTGCTGTTGACATACTGCACATTAGGCAAATTATCAGAAGTGTTTTAAAATTTTTCCTCATTATTTTTTGTTTAAATTATTGTCTTTACAGTTAGTTTATTTATCTTCGTTATAATAATTATCTTCTAAGTATTTTAATCCTTTTTCATTGGCTATTAAATGGATAATTAAGTCGATATA
>CAIWIS010000511.1 GCA_903912795.1 uncultured Bacteroidales bacterium | reverse complement strand
GCAAACACAACCTTCGCGAAAAGCCCCGAAGTAGGCAATTGAAAAAATGGATGTCCAAAAAATTCCTTTACGTGAGCGTTTTTTAATAACAAACCAGCTCATAACCGATAAGGCCACAAACAAGACCAAAACATCCATATATTCCCATGCCAAAGCACGTGGAGAAACTGTTTGCGTTTCGGGCACTGTATAGTCTGTTTCAAACTCAGGCTCCGGAAAACGCTGAGCATTCATAACCTGAAAAGTTATGAAAAACAGAATGCTGAAGAGTATGTATTTGATTTTTTGCACAATATTTTAATTTGGAAATTTGAAAATTTGAAAATTTGAAAAATGCATAAGGAACAAAGGTAATTCTATTTTTAACCGTCTTAAGTCCCCCTGTGGGGGATTAGGGGGCTTTTCTTTATGCTTTCGGAGCACTAAATCCGGTTTTTAGCATGTACCCTTTTTTTGATGGAATCTGCACAATAGCATCGGCCGGACAAACCTTGGAAATAGCACATTGGTTGCAGTTTGTACAAATATTATGATTGATTTGTAAATGCAACGAACCATTACCAAAAGCACCACAGCCTTCTACACATTTACCGCAACCGTTACACAATTCCTCTTCAATTTCGTACAAATAATACGGGTCTTCCACAAATTTCCGCTTCAATGCTTTGGTAGGGCAAAGTTGATTCTCGGCACCTGTATCAAGGTTTTTAACCTGCGGTTTGAAGTAACCTCCACATAAATCGCAATAGCCGCACATTTTATGCACATGCATACATTTTACGGCAGATATGTTTAATACACAATCAGTTGCACAACGGCCACACTGCACACATTTATATGGGTCAATTTGCCATACGAGGTCATCCGACATCGATTTTGATACAGCCAATCCGGTTATGGAAGCAAGCGACATAAAAGCTGTTGCACGTAACCCGGTTTTTAAAAAATCGCGACGATTCAGTTTTTCTTTTTGCATGGTATTATTTCGTGTTTTCTTCTATCTATTTGATTTCAAAAATATGAATTTTCATGGCTTCCGGTTCCAGAACATAAATTCTATCGTTTGAATCGATAGCTATATCAAGTCCTTTGGCATCTTCCTTAAACTTCTCGGGACCGGCAATTACACACTCAAAATCACCATCTTTATTGTATTTTTTTACCCGAACTAGTCCCTTTTCGGCTGTGATAAACGAACCATCGCGCATCAAAGCGAAATTTGAAGGATTGCAGCATCCACAAAATCCGTCCACTGCCGATGAAGTTTCGCCCCAACTTGAAATAATATGTTCCTCATTATCCAATTGCACTAATTTATGTCGTCCGGTATTGGCTACCCAAACGGATTTATCTGTTCCTATGGCCACATCGAAATAAAAACTTGGCAGCACAAAAAATGTAAGTTCCTTTTTATCTGCCGATTGCCCAATGGTTTTCAGCAATTTGCCATCCTCCGAAAAGCAATACACTTTAGCGGCTTGAGCATCAGCGGCATAAATACTCCCATCAATTGCTGCCAACGAGGTTATGTAGCTTTTCTCATTTCCCAACTTCCAATTTTTCAATTGCTTTCCGGTAGCATCGTAAATGGATATTTCGTTTGTAAATGCAGCTATCAGTTTATCGCCTGAAAATGCCAAAGCGGTTGCCAGATAGTCGCAGTTAATTTCAGAAACCGGATTTCCAATTGTATCAAAACAAATAATTTTTTTATCGCTCGAAGCATAAATATTATTGTTTTTATCAACCGCAATAGCTTCTGATTTTGTGCATTCGAGTTGAATTGAACTATAATTTGTTGCACAAAATTTATCTGACGGAATTTCTCCCAGACTATCCATTTTCATCGAATACGGATTTTCATCAATGCCGGTATGATTTGGTTTGATGAAAAAATAACCCAGGATAATTAATGCAATAATTACCAGAGCAACGAGTAAATATGTTAAGATATTGTTTTGTTTCATGTTCTTTTGGCCCTGCTTGCCGCAGGCAAGTTCGCCGTTATTTGCTTCGCGTTATTAATTGTTATTAAGTAGTTATTTTAGTTCTTGCTTTCGTCCTTTGACTTTCTGTTGTCCGTTGTCCGTTGTCGGTCGTCTTTATCTTAAATCCACACAATAAATCTTCTTCGAATCGCGCAAAATCAAATAACCATCGGCAAACGCAAATGGTCCCCAGGCATCTTGTCCTTCGAGCATTTTTTTCTCATTTATCAATTCAAATCCATTTGCTTTTGCTGAAATCATTGTCAACACGCCTTCATCACTCAAAATTAAGAATTTGTCATTCAGCATCATATATGGTCCAAGTCCATATCGATGCTCTTTTCCGCTTTGCCAAATAGGAGTTTTTACATCGTTTGTATTGTAGCAAATAAACTGATTTCGATTGGAGCCTGCATCTTTTGGCGAAATTCCGTATATTTTTCCATTGAAAACTATTGGTGTTTGTTGCTCCGAAGCAAGACCTTCATGTGGTCCGAATTTTTCTTCGAGTTTAGCGTTGAAATTTCCATTGCTTCCTGAAATTTGAATAACTGCACCTCCTGCACCATAACCACCAGTAACAAAAATGCGGTTATTTCCCAGATATACAGGCATTGGTGCTATGACTGATGGTGCCCAATCGCTGATTTCCCACAGCAATTTCCCAACATCAGCAGGTTCAGCCGACACGCCTAAAATGCTGCCTATGGAAGCATACACATACATTTTCTTACCCGAAATGGTTAAAGATAAAATGGATGAGTGAGACATTTTTCTCTTTTCGGAATTTGGTGTTTCCCAAAGTACTTTTCCGGTTTTGCAGTCTACGCCAATCATTAGCGACGAACCGCCCACAGCAATTATAGCCACATCGTTATCAATAATCGGACATTGCCCTGTATACCAAAGAGGCGTTTCAGTTTCGTATTGTTTTTCGAGGTCGATTCCCCAAAGCAGATTGCCCGTAAGTCGTTCCACACACATCACTTGGCATCGAGGCCCCATAGTAACCACATAGTTTTCGTTTACAGCCGGAATGGTGCGCGACATGCCATGATTACGCTTTACATGCACGCTGTACCAGCGTCGCCAAAGCTCTTTTCCTGTTTCGATCGAAAAACATTTCAAAACATCGGCTTTGTCTTTTTCGTCGTAATCGATAAAATAAACCAACCCATTGTAAATTGCCGGTGCAGCATGACCTTCACCCGTTTCAACCGTCCATACAATTTTTGGAGGTTTAGCATCCCAGTTTTCATTAATTGGGTAAGAGGTATTTAGAATATTATCGTGATTAACACCTCTG
>CAIWIS010000510.1 GCA_903912795.1 uncultured Bacteroidales bacterium | reverse complement strand
AATCAATTTGGCAGCCTTAAATTTTCAAAACATCAAAGCCTATCCCGATAAATTTAACGACGACGGCGGAATTGTGGAATTATTCCTCGAAAATGAACGTATGCCTCTCTCGCGTTACCCCAATGTAGGCGATATGACGATGAAAAAAGTAATTATAAATGGTGGTGGTCAGGAAGTAAAAAATGCCGATTGGGCTAACTTCTATGCAGCCGGTCAGAAAGATGCAGCCCCACCGCGTCCGGGAGTTTTTGAGTATCGCGACAAGCATACCAGTCATTGGGTAAATATTTTGGAAAGAGGTGTATGGATAAAAGGATTCTGGCGTATTCCTTGGCAAAATGAAGCGGTGCGTATTGCAAAAATTGATACGGTGGCAAACACAATTACACTAAAGGTTCCCGTGGCAGGCGGAATAGGCAATAAATATACACGCCCCGAAGGCAATGGAAAAGAACCGTATTGGTTGATGAATTTGCTTGAAGAAGTGGATTTGCCTGGCGAATGGGCCATCGATTTTAAGGACAAAAAACTGTATTTTTATCCGCCAAAAAAGATTTCGAAAGGCGGTTTACGCATTGCCGATATAAATACTTCGCTTATTCAGTTGTACAACGCATCCAATATTCAACTAAAAGGGATTACGGTTGAAGAAAATATGTCGAACGGCATTCATATTAATTTTGGTGAAAATAACCTGATTGCTGGTTGCACCGTTCGTAATGTTGCCAAAACAGGGATTATTGTGGATGGTGGTAAAAACCAAACGATTTTGAGCAACGATTTGTATAACCTTGGTGGCAGTGGTGTTTGGTTGCGTGGTGGCGACGAAAACTCAAATCCCCGTGTGGCAGCCAATTTTAAAGTGGTAAACAATCACATTTATAAGTTTAGTCAGCTGACGCGAATTTACGAAGCCGGAATCAACTCAGGTTTTACTGGTGGCGGCGGTGGTGGACATCATGTGGCAGTTGGTATGTATATTGCTCATAATCTGATTCATGACACGCCACATGTGGGTGTTCTTTTTGGAAGTTGGGATTCGAAATTTGAGTACAACGAGGTTTTTGACTATTGCAAAGTGTCCGACGATATGGGTGCATTTTATGCCTACGATCAGTATCATCAAATGGGAAATCACACTTTTGCATACAACTTTATTCACAACAGTCCCATTGGCGATGGCATTTATTTCGACGACGACCATCGCGATATGAAAGTGTATGGAAATATTGTAGCTTTGTGCAGCGAACCCAAACGTCGCGGAACGGCATTTTTGTACAAATCGGGCACACAAGCCAAGAAAAATAATCCACATTCGATGGAGTGTTACAACAATATTGCTGTGAATTGTAATTTTGGCTATCAGTTTATGTCGTTTCCACACATGGTGGATTCTAACAAAATTTATAACAATGTGGCGGTGATGAACACGGTTCAATTTCGGAATCGCATTTTAATGCCCGACAACAAAGAGCGCGATACCATACATATTCCGGCACCAGCCCGTTTCAAAAATATGGCTTACAACGATAATCCCGGATTTGTCGATTTACAGAATTTCAACTTATCTTTGAAAGCGGATTCGAAAATCTACAAAGATTTACCGGAATTTAAAACCATTCCGTTCGAAAAAATTGGTTTATTTATCGACGAATACCGCCTTAAACTTCCAACAGATAGGGAAATAAAACGCTTCGAAAATATGCCTTCGAAAAAGGACAATGGCACGGAGATTTTGGATAGAAATTGATATTTAAAGTGCATCAATTTTATAGGTCTGAAATAATCATAGAGCAGGGAAGTAATTCATGTACTATAACTCTTTCGTTATGAACGGTATAAATAATGCACAATTTTTTATATTTAATACTTCGTGCATTTGGCCCATGTATTAAAACTCTTTGGCGTGTTGAAACCTGAATTGATTCTGCAAAACTACTTAGTGAGTTAATTTCATCCAACAATCCTATAAGATGCCGTTCAGCGGTTAATGGCGATTTATATTCATCACGAATAAAACGAATATATTCAAAAATTTCATCACGTACTGATGAAACAATTTCGACTGTATATTTTTTCAACGCGTATATTTATTGCTAAATTTTACACCGTATAATTCACCCATATATTCAAATGCTTCTTTTGCTGATTGTTCAAAAGGAATTGTTTTAATTGGTAGTCCATTTTCATCAATAGGTTCTGGATAATTAATCTTGACTAATTTAGTATGTTTTTCTAGTTCACGTACAATTTTCCTACCTGCTTCTGTTTCTACATTTATTTGTGCTGTAACTGTCATAACGATATTTTTTTATGTAAATAACGATACAAAGATAATTATTGTTTTGTAAAAACAAACGCCTTAAGTCATTAAAAATAAAAGTAATCATTTTATTCTTTTTTACTCAAAGACACCAAGATTTGTAACATAGTTCGCAATTTTTGTTACGAAAATTACATAGTTAAAACACATTATTGAATTACATTTGCAATATAATCAATTTTAAAATAATACACATGAAAACAAAAATCTTTATTTTACTTGCAGTAAATTTCGTACTAATACTCTCTACGAAGGCTGATGTAAAACCTAATTCTCTTTTTACAAGTAACGGCGTACTCCAGCAAGGCGTAGAGGTGCCGGTATGGGGAACTGCTTCCGAAGGCGAGAAGGTAACTGTAGAATTTGCAGGGCAAACCTTGACTACGACAGCTGTAAATAACAAGTGGATGGTTAAACTGAAACCATTAAAAGCTACTTCAGAACCTCAGACAATGACTGTTAAGGGTGAAAATACAGTCACAATTTCTAATATCCTCGTGGGCGAAGTCTGGCTTTGCAGCGGCCAAAGTAATATGGGTTTCCCGCTTCGTGCCGTAAAAGCCATTAATGGTTATCCTGCTGTAAGCGAAGTGCTGAAAGATGCGCAAAATTATCCGCTTATCCGTCAGTTTTCTGTTCCGCTAAAAAAATCAACCGACATACCGGCAATTGTAGACGATGTAAATGGTAAATGGAACGTCTGCGACAGTAAAACCGCTGAGAATTTTTCGGCTGTGGCCTACTTTTTCGGTCGCGACTTATTTAAAAAACTAAACGTGCCTATTGGTTTAATCAATTCGTCGTATGGCGGAACAGCCTGCGAAAATTGGATGAGCAAAGAAACGCTCGAATCCTTTCCTGAACTGAAAAGCATTATGGAAAATTATACCAAAAATCTGAAAGATTTTGGTCCGAAATTGCAGGGTTATCTGATGAACGAAGCTTCGTTATTGCAACAATACAGCGTTGATTCAGCGTTGGCTGTTCAACAGGGCAAATCTTTGCCTAAAAAACCTGCTGCTCCCATGAGTCCTGCCGAACGTGGCGGTCCAACTGGATTGTGGAATACCATGCTTTATCCGTTGATTCCATACGCCATAAAAGGTGCTGTTTGGTATCAGGGCGAAGCCAATGCAAGCCGTGGCATTCAATACCGCACATTGCTTCCGGCAATGATAAATAACTGGCGGACAGAATGGAAGCAGGGAGATTTTCCGTTTTTGATTGTGCAAATTCCGGGTTGGAAAAACCATTATCCCGAACTGAAAGAAGCGCAATTATTGACCTGGCAAAAAGTGAAAAATACAGCCATGACGGTTACTTATGACTGCGACGATACGCTCGATGTGCATCCAGGCAACAAACAACCTGTTGGTGAACGGCTGGTGCTGGCTGCCCGTGCAGTGGCTTATGGCGAAAAAATTGTATATTCGGGGCCGGTTTATAAATCGATGAAAGTAGATGGAAACAAAATTATTCTTACCTTTGACCATGCAGGAAGCGGTTTAGTAGCCAAAGGAGGCGAATTGAAAGATTTCACCATTGCCGGAGATGATAAAAAATTTGTAACAGCTAAAGCGGAAATTATGAAGGATAAAGTGGTGGTTTCTGCCGAAGGTGTCGATAATCCGGTAGCAGTTCGTGTTGGATGGCGCTTTTGTCCGCAAATGAATTTGTATAACAAGGAAAATCTGCCTGCAACGCCGTTTAGAACGGATGTGCAGTAATTTTAAGATTTAAAACATGAAGAATAGCAACGCGGATTAAACGGATTAGACGGATTTTCGCTGTTTAACAATATTTGGATTGAAGAAGGATTATTTCGATAAACAGAAACGGATTATGGTCTTGCTATTATATCAGTTGTTTTCGTAGAAAACTTAATCAGAATAAAATCCGTATTTTATAATCATTAATCCGTTAGTATCCGCTTAATCCGTTTCGCTCGGCTTTGCCGCTTGGCGCAGCCAAGAATCCGCGTTGCTATTTTTTGATAATTCAACTTGTTAGTTTTATGAGGCAAATCTATCTTTTCTTCTTATTTGTTTTTACAAATAGTTTATTAACAGCTCAGATAACGCCTGATTTCAGGATGCGTTTTGCTGTACAGCAATACGACCATTTGCTGTGCAATAAGCTGATAAACAGAACTACTTCTGAAAATTCAAATATCATTCAAACCCAAACCGGAACATGGGAAATCAGCAAAACAGAGAAGCAAATTGACGCTGAAACTTCAGAGTTCCTGGTGACTTTCCGTTTGTCAAAAGGAGTTGAAAAATCAGCTGCAACAGTGGTTGAATTTCAGTTTGACAATTGGAACAAAGAAAATTATGTTCTTCTCCCAGCTTCGGCTTACAACGGAAACCGTTACGAGTCACGACGCATAGCATATTCCCCAAAGTTGAATGACATTCGGGATATTGGCAAAGACAAACCGATAATTATTTCGGATGTGCCTCGCCTGAACATTGCTGATGGCGTTTCGCGCATTCAGGAACGAAGTGGCAGTATGGCTTCGCCTGCTATTGGTTTTCAGTCGGTTGATGCAAAAACAGGTTTTTTCCTGACCACCACGCAAGCCAATGCCTTTGGCGATTTGGGAATAAATATTGAAGAATCGCGTGACCGCAAAAATGCTGTTATATCGCTATGTTCGCCTTTGGTTCGGGAGCAATTCAAATACCAGATTTGTGATAATCAGGTGCCATCGCCCGATGTTCCTGCCGATTTTAAGGCGGGTGACGAAGTGAAATTTGTGTTTCGGGTACATCAGTTTAAAGCCGAAAAAATACAGGTTCTTTTTGACAAATATTTTCAGATTCGGAAAGACCTTTGTCCACCTTCGGTTTTTGTGCCTCAGATTCCGTTTTCTGCTTGCTACAATATCTTAGAAAAGAAATTCAACAGCTACAATTTTGTGCCCGAATGGGGTTATTATTCGGTAGGCGGACGAAATATGTTCCTGCAGGACTGGCAAATTGGCTGGACAGGCGGCATGATTTCTACTTATCCACTACTTTTCTCTGCCAACGAACAAACACGCAAAAACGTGATCGCCAACTTCGACTGGTTATTCCCCAACGGCATTTCTCCTTCGGGATTTTTTTGGGACAGTGGTGAAAAAGGCAATAAATGGTACGGCGGCGACATTCGCAAACCACAAGCCAAAAACTGGCATTTAATCCGCAAAAGTGCTGATGCGCTTTATTATATTATCAAGCAATTTGACCTGATGAAAATTCAGGGAACTACGCCAAAACCATCATGGGAAAATGGAACGCGCGGTGTGGCTGATGCATTTGTCAAACTCTTGAAAAATAACGGGCAATTCGGACAGTTTGTGGATAGTCAGACCGGCGAAATTGCGGTAGGTGGTTCTTCCGGCGCAGGAGTTGCTCCGGCGGCACTGGCTTTAGCTTCGAAATATTACAACGATAAATCGTATCTCGATATTGCCTGTCAGTCAGCACAATATATGTACGACAATTACACTGCAAAAGGCATCAGCACAGGTGGTCCGGGCGATGCGCTCCAAAACCCCGACAGTGAATCATGGTATGGACTGCTTGAATCTTATGCAGTTTTGTTCGAAGTGACCAAAGATAAAAAATGGTTGACTTATGCTACCGAAACTGCGGCCCAATTATCAACCTGGGTGATGTCATACGATTATGTTTTTCCTAAATCAACACTTTTCGGACAGATGGATATGAAAACAACCGGAGCCGTTTTTGCCAACACTCAAAACAAACATGGTTCGCCGGGTATTTGTACGCATTCAGGGATAGCTTTATTAAGATTGTATCGTGCAACCAGTAATGTGCAGTATCTGAATTTATTAAAAGAAATTACACAGTCCATACCGCAGTATATGTCGCGTCCCGACCGGCCTATAAAAGGGATGCCCGATGGTTGGATAAACGAACGTGTAAGCACTACCGATTGGTACGAAGGAATTGGTGAGATATTCCCTGGTTCTACATGGGCTGAAACCAGTTTATTGCTTAGCATCACCGAATTGCCCGGCATTTATGTTGACTTGGAACAAAAAAAAGCTATTGCTTTCGACCAACTCGAAGTGGAATTGCTTTCGGTAAAAGGCAATCTGGCAAAGTTACGTATTAAAAACCCCACAAAATTTGTAGCGCAAACAACTATTTTGGTTGAGAATAAACAACAAAAATCGCAGGCGTGGACTGAAAATGTTTTATTCGGAAAACAAAAACAGTTGATTAAAGCCAATGAAACAATAGTAATAATCCTAAGCACAAAATAATAAAATATCATGTCAAATATCCACAAGTATTTGTTTATCAAAGCTCTATGTATTGCTTTAACCTTTTCTATTCATGCACAAAAACCCGAATTCATTATGGATATGGTGCACCACAATCCGGGTGAAGCACTTACAAAATCAGCTTTTACAAATCCGGAATATGTACAAAATCAGGGTTTTAATGTGCAGGTAATGAACGACTTTATATTCCCAACGGCAGCACTTACGTTTGATAAATTTGATCCTACACTTTTTGCCAAAGGAACAAAAGAACGTGCATGGTCAGACTCGATTAGTGCATTGATTCAGAACAATATTCAGGCAGCTCATAAAGCCGGTATAAAGGTTTTTTATTTTACCGATATTGTGGTTTTGCCGAAAAAATTAGTGGAGAAATATAAAGAGCAGGTTTGCGATGAAAATGGAAAAATATCCTTCGAAAAACCACTCACAGTTGAACTTCACAAGATGATGTTTGATGAATTATTCCAAAAATTCCCGGATTTGGATGGGTTGGTGATTCGTACCGGTGAAACCTATCTGAATAATGTGCCGTACCACACGGGCAATAATCCCATTACAAACGGAGCCGAAAGTCATATAAAGCTGCTGAACCTGCTGCGTGATGAAGTTTGTGTAAAATACAATAAAACAATTATTTACCGCACCTGGTCGATTGGTGGATTTCACAACGACCCTGTTTATTACCGGAATGTTTCCGACAAAATTGAGCCTCATAAAAATCTGATTTTCTCCATCAAGCATGTGCAGGGCGATTATCACCGCACTTATCCTTTCAATCCTTCGTTAGGAATCGGAAAACACAAGCAAGTGGTGGAGGTGCAATGTCAGCGTGAGTACGAAGGCAAAGGTGCCTATCCGAATTACGTGATGAACGGCGTGATTAACGGCTTCGAAGAATACGATTTGTCGAAACACCCGAATTGTCTCAAGGATTTGAAAAGCAATCCGAATTTTGCAGGAATTTACTCCTGGAGCAGAGGTGGTGGCTGGGTTGGCCCGTATATCAGCAACGAATTTTGGCCAAGGCTGAATGCATTCGTACTGAGTGCATGGGCAAATAATCCAAGCCTCACTGAAGAAGCTGCATTTAACTGGTTTATGGATGAACAGGTAATAACATCGCCGGTATCCCGCAAAGCATTCCGTGAACTTTGTTTGTTATCAGCCAAAGCAGTTTTGCGTGGACACATGTCGCGCGATTTGGAAATAAAACCCGACTGGGCTTTCTGGATGCGTGATGAGTTTTTGGCTGGCATCGAACCTTACGACCCAACGGAAGCTAAGAAATATCCGTCCGAAGGATTATTGTACGAAGCCTTTACCGAATTTTACAAAAACGGAACGTTGCAAAAAGCCGTCGCCGAAAAACAGCAATCGGCACTGATTTGGGAGAAAATAGTTGCACTAAGCAAGCAAGTAAAATCAAATCAACCGCAGGACGATGCGTATATCCGTATTTCTTCCTTGTATGGACTTTACTTACATCGCATTATTGCATCGGGCTGGCAGATAATGGCATTGGGCTTTGAAGGCGATAATACAGGCAATTATAATAAGAAAGCCATGCAAAAATGCACTAAAAATTACGATAAAGCCTGGAAAGCATTCAACAAACTAAAACAAACCGAACCAACCTGCGCTACACTTTACAAACCGAATGCATTTATTTACGTTGCGCCAACTTATTTTGGCGAAAAAGGAATGGGATTTTCGGTGGAAAAATATCGGAGAATTTTGAAATAATGGCGTAATATGTAAATTTAGTGGCACTTATTGCTGTAAAGAAAATACTATTTTATTTTCAAATTTTCAGGGTTTTGACGAGTATCCCATATTGTATGTATGATAATAAAAGTCTCATTCTTTTCATAAAAGATCATGTAATTGTCAATGATTAAACATCTTACATCGTCCACATCTGTTTTTATTCCAATTTCAGGATGTTTTGTCAACACAGAAACTTCACGAACTATT
>CAIWIS010000509.1 GCA_903912795.1 uncultured Bacteroidales bacterium | reverse complement strand
GGCTCATTGGTGGATGAAGGACAAACCTGCCAGCAACTGGTTTAACGAATGGCCTTCGTACACTGGCTCTAACTACCGCATGACTGCTTGGACAGATCCTCATGCATCAAAAGCTGATTTAAATCAACTTACAAAAGGTTGGTTTGCTCCAAATATGCCCGATTTTAATTTGAAAAACAAGTTACTTTTCGATTACCTCACCCAAGTTTATATTTATTGGATTGAATATGCCAATATTGATGGCATACGGGTTGATACGTATCCGTATAACGATATAAAGGTGGCAGCCGAGTTTATTCAGACTGTCCGAAACGAGTATCCTAACATGAATGTGGTTGGCGAGTGTTGGGTGAAAACTCCTGCCGAAATAGCTTATTACCAAAGCGGAAATAATAATAAAGATGGATTTGATTCGCGCCTTACAAGCGTGATGGATTTTTGTTTGAAAGATGTTTTTACCAGTTCAATAAATGAACAGGAAGGGTGGGAGAGTGGTATGGCACGTTATTATGCCCATTACGCGCAGGATTTTGTATATTCTAATACCAACCTTATTATGAACTTCTTGGATAATCATGATATCGACCGATTTTCAACTGCGGTAAAGCGCGATGTGGCCAAGTATAAAATGGGATTAGCTTTGCTTATTGCTTCGCGTGGATATCCACAGATTTATGCAGGAACCGAAATAATGCTCGACGGAATTGCTGGAAATTACGAAGGTCATCGCTTCGATTTTCCAGGTGGCTGGGCAAGTGATAAACGCAATGCATTTAAAACCGAAGGCCGTACTAACCAAGAAAATGAAATTTTTGAGTATACCCGCAAGTTATTGAATTATCGCAAGTTAAATCCAGTTCTTCAAAGCGGGAAAATGAAACAGTTTATACCTTATGATGGGATTTACGTTTATTTTAGGTACAACGATTCCAAAACTATAATGGTAATTGCTAATAATAATGGAGTTGATAAAACTATTGGCCTTGAGCGTTTTAACGAAATGCTGGTCGGGAAATTTAAAGCAACAGACATAATCAATAAAGCGGAATTTGATATTAATAAACAAGTCATTATTCCACCCAAAACAGTATTAATTTTCGAAATTAAATAATAAAAATCATCGCATTACAACATCAATATATCACCAAATTAACACATCACTATCATGAAAAAACTTAATTTCAAATCGTTGACAGCCGATTTAGTTGCTGTTGCATTACGTTTTCATATTGTTTTAGTGTTTGTATTTGGATTAGCCATTATGGCTTTTCTTGAAATTAATGATAAAAAGTTTGAACCCGAATTTAATGTTTGGTCCTACTTTATTCTATCAGTTTTTGTGTCTTTTTCGTTGTCGCTTTTGCTTGATAATATCCGAAATATTTGGTTGCGATTACCCGTTTTTGTAATTCCGTTAGCGTTAGTTGCTTTGTATTGTTTTAAACTATTCAACCATAAAGTTGAATGGGAAATGATGCAATACGGAGCACTTATTTTTTCCATCTTTTTATCATTTTATTTTGTGCTCTATTTTCGCAAAAACTCGGATCATTCGTTTTGGATTTTTGCCGAAACTATTTCGCGCGAGTTTGTTATAACGCTTATTTATACCTCCATATTTCAGAGTGGATTGAGTTTGGCAATTTATGCTGTGGATATGCTTTTTGATGTAAAAATTGCAAACGAAGTATATGGGAATGTGGCTGTGTTTTGTTATTTGATAGTTGCTCCCATTTATTATTTAATGAATATTCCTCCTAAGGAAAAACTTTACGAAACAACACCCGATTATGGTAAATTTTTAAAAATTCTGGGTTTGTATGTTTTTTTGCCAGTGTTGGGTATTTATTTAGTTATACTTTATTTTTATCTTTTCAAAATCATTATTCGTTGGGAATTACCAAATGGTTGGGTTACAACCTTAGTTTCGGTACTTGCTTTAGGGGGTTATTTAGCTAAATTTTTGCTTTTCCCTTTGACCGAAAATAAGATTGTTATTTTTTTAAATCGTTATTTTTCGCTTTTGTTATTGCCATTAATTGTACTCATGACTATAGGTCTTGCTCGCCGTATTTCTGATTATGGCTTGTCAATCAATCGTTTATATGTTCTTGTTTTTAATGTTTGGCTCTACGGCGTAAGTATCTATTTGCTTTTAACGCAGTCCAAACATTTACGCTGGTTGGTAGTGAGTTTTGCTGCCGTATTATTTATTGTATCCATTGGTCCATGGAGCGTTTTTGCGGTTACAAAGCGAGCAATCGAAGGTGAGGTAACTAGTCTTTTGGTTGAGAATAAGTTGTTTATTAATGATAAACTTATTGAGAATAAGGATAATAAGATGGCTGTTAGTGATACTGTTGCAGTTCAATTATCCGATAAAATACATTATTATTACAATACGTATGGTGAACAAAATTGGCGAACTACTTTTCAATATAAACAGAAAGATATTGGTGCTTATGAAATTACCGAATATTTAGGTTTGAATACATCTAAAACTTCATTATTCAAATCAAAATACATTTACGCTAATTTATCTGAGAATAGAGTTGTTGATATTAATGATTATTCCTTAATGCTTGCCAAATTGGAAATGGGTGATAAAGACTCACTTATTTTCAAGAATAAGGACTATAAGGTTGAAGTAGTTAAAAACCAGATACATATAGTGAATTTGAAGAAAAATACACTTACCGCTTTTCCACTTCAAAAAATTGTATCAGAGCTTTATTTGAATGACGAAAACGAAACAGCTAACAATAAACTGCTAATGCAAAAAAAAGGTGAATGTTTATTGATAATTAATTCAATTTCGGCCGATTGCAAATCGAGTACGAATTATGAAATTCGCGAATTAAATTTCTCTGTATTTATCAAATAATAAAAGAAATCCTGCTAAACCAACAAACAAATTTTTGCTTTTATTTATTTCCTTAGATAGTTTTTACCAGAGTCTTATTAGAGTGCTGGTCGTAGGAATTTAACAATAAATTTTAGAGTGCGAAATATTGAAATGTCGG
>CAIWIS010000508.1 GCA_903912795.1 uncultured Bacteroidales bacterium | reverse complement strand
CCTACCACTCCATTTGTGTTATTGGCTGCATACTTTTTTGCACGCAGTTCGCCAAAGTTAAACTCGTGGTTGCATAATCATAAAATTTTTGGAAAAATAATATACGATTTTCAAGTCGAAAAGGCAATAACGATACATGCTAAAATTATTTCGATCAGCATGTTGTGGTTATCAATATTGATTTCAGTAATTTTTGCGCTCGAAGGTAGAGTATGGTTGCAGTTAATGTTACTGGCAATTGCAACAGGCGTTACAATTCATATTTTAAGATATAAAACTAAGGATTAAAACTTTTATTTAATCCTTCGTAAACAACTTCTTTTAAACGGCAATTACATTGGTATTTGCCGTTTTCTAAAAATCCACTGCGTTTTAGAGTTTCAAATTCGGTTACAAAGTTTTCGGTAAAAATTCCACTTTTTAAATTATCTTCAATCTGCTGTATAGTCCACCATTTTACAGAGTCGATAAGTGATGCATTTATTTCGATAATATCAAGTTTGCACACCAAAAATAAATAAATAAAGTTAGATGCAAACTCGTTTGTATGTACGTATTTTGACAATAACAACGGTTTCAGATCATTAACACCGTAATTCTCTAAGGATGTTCTGTCAATGCATTGTTCAACAGTTTCGCTCATTTTTACATGATTCGAAAGTGCTATATCCCATAAATTAGGATTAAGGTGGTCATTGATGCTTCGCTTCTGAAGAAAAATCTTTGAATCTTTTATAAGAATAACTCTTACTATTGGATGCATAAATTCAGTAGGATTGTTTCTGCTTTCGTTGCTTTGTATTGAGCCAATAACTTTACCAGTTTTTGTTACTATAGGCCACCATTCTTCTTTAAATAGACGAGTTCGAATAAGTGTTACACGTATAAATTCAAAGCTAATTAAAAATATCAAAACTCCATAATACACTTCGCGTAAAAAAATAAGGTAATTGGCTGAAGGTGATAGAAACTCATAACTAATGGTGTAAGTTGCTGTATAAACAGATAAAAGTATTGTTAATGCCCAAACAATTTTAAAGTGCTCAGCCAAATTATTTGTCATGGCTAAATGCTTGGGAGTTCTTTCGGATACAAATAAGGTGATTCGTTTTCGTAAAACTAAAATTAGAATAAACGAAATAAGTAAAATATATTCGCTTAGAACATCGAGTATGCTTTTAGGTATGAAATAGGTAGGTGTGAAAATTATAATTGAAATAATGAGTGTGCTTACAAGGTACGATATACCCAGATATTTGTAAATATTGGTATATAAAAAATAGCTATAAAGCAAAATACTAACCACTACTGCATATACAATTGACAAAGCAAAGCTTGTCGTCCAAAAATCGTTGATTATTAAAAACAACATTAATGGAATGAAATGAAATAGGGGATTGAAAAAAGATTCGTTTATTTGTTTTCGGTATTGTTGCATGTAGTCAATTGTTCAATATCATTCGAAGTATAAACAACTTACTAGGCAATATGTTTGATTCAAATACCGAAAAAACGCAAAAACCACTTAAATCGACAACATCCGACTAACATATTTGCCAATAATATCGAATTCGAGATTTACTGTAGTACCTTTCTCAATTTGATGAAAATTGGTGAATTGGTATGTATAGGGTATAATAGCCACTTGAAAAGTAGTATCGGTAGGATTGCAAACTGTTAAACTTACGCCATTTACCGTAACCGAACCCTTGTCAACTGTAATATATCCACGCTTGGCCATTTCTTTATCAAATGTATATTCAAATGTAAAATACCAACTTCCGTCCGCTTCTTTTACTTCGGTGCAAACAGCAGTTTGATCCACATGTCCTTGAACGATATGACCATCCAAACGTCCATTCATCAACATACTACGCTCTAAATTTACTTTGCTGCCAACTACCAACTTTCCTAAGTTTGTACGGTCAAGTGTTTCTTTAATAGCAGTAACGGTGTATGTATTATCAGTGAGTTCAACTACTGTTAAGCAAACACCATTATGAGCCACACTTTGATCAATCTTCAATTCGTCGACAAACGAACATTCCATTGTTAAATGCAAATTTTCCTGCTCTTTGCGCAATGCAACAACCGGTGCTGCTTCTTCTATTATTCCTGAAAACATCTTATTGTATTTAAACCTCTCCCTGACCCTCTCCAGAGGAGAGGGAAGTCACATTAATGAAATGCTGTGATATATGAAGTGGCTGTTATTTAATATTGTTAGTTATTTTATTATATTTCTCAAGTTGATGCAAAAGTTGTGAAGAAACCGCTTACTCCCTCTCCTTTGTAGAGGGTTGGGGAGAGGTCAATAAGTATGCCTTAAAGTCATCAAACTGCTTGGTCATTGCTTCGCTTTTCTTTTCACCTTTCATAAATTCCTGTAGTTTTTCAGGTATTTCAACTTTTTCGCCTAAAATACCTTCCACCGTTTCGAGGAATTTTGCTGGATGAGCTGTTTCTAGAAAAACGCCCACTTCGCCTGGTTGAAGCATTTCTTTTAATGCGCGGTAGCCACAAGCACCATGAGGGTCAAGTAAATAACCTGTTTCTTTTTTACAAGTTTTGAGTGTTTCGGCTATTCTCTCGTCGGTATAACTTACTCCGCTTATTTCTTTCGAAATGGCTTGGTGCGAACCGCCATACAAATCGAGTACACGTGCAAAATTACTTGGGTCACCTACATCCATGGCATTGGCAATAGTCGATACCGAAGGGCGTGGTTTGTATTCGCCGGTTTTGAGGTATTCAAGGAAGATATCGTTGCGGTTGTTGGCAGCAATAAAGCGTTTGATAGGTAAACCCATGCGTTTTGCAAAAAGGCCTGCTGTGATATTGCCAAAGTTACCACTAGGCACACATACCACCATATTGTTGGCAGCAGCTTCGGATATGGCTTTGAGTTGTGCATAAGCATAAAAATAATAAAATGCTTGTGGTAAGAAGCGTGCTACATTGATGGAATTAGCCGAAGTCAGTTTCATTTTAGCATTCAACTCATCGTCCATAAACGCCGCTTTTACCAATGCCTGACAATCGTCGAACGTACCATCCACTTCCAATGCTGTAATGTTTTGCCCCAACGTTGTGAACTGACATTCCTGAATAGGGCTTACCAATCCTTTAGGGTACAGCACATATACATGAATACCTTCTACACCCAAAAAACCGTTAGCTACAGCACTACCTGTGTCGCCAGATGTGGCAACAAGTACATTTACCAATTTGTCATTATCGTGCTGGCGTTGAATAAAATACGACAACATACGCGACATAAAACGACCACCTACATCTTTAAAAGCCAGCGTTGGACCATGAAAAAGCTCCAAACTATAAATATTTTCTTCCACTTTCACCAACGGAACATCAAAATTAAGCGTGTCGTGCACAATCATTTTAAGCATGTTAGCATGCACATCTTCGCCAAAAAGCATGTATGCTGCTGTATAAGCCATGTCTTCGAACGACATTTTATCAATGTTTTCGTAAAACATAGCTGGAATTTCCAAAATATGATCAGGCATAAACAAGCCTTTATCCTCGGCTAATCCTTTAATTACGGCATCTGATAAGCTAACACCGCTCACTTTTTTGTTGGTACTATAGTATTTCATATAAACGACCCTTAACCCCTAAAGGGGAAATAAATTAGTATTTTTCTTAAAATTTTCTGATATTAAACATAAAACTCAAAATTGGCATTCCTCATTCCCCATTAGGGCTTAGGGGTTTTATCAATGTTTGCATAAATTCCATGCCTCGTAGCAATCCATAACTTCCTTTTTCGACAGCAAATTCGTCGTAAACCTGCACCTCATCGGGTGTTTCGCCAGTTCGGTAAATAATAAACGGAACTGGTTTGTTTGTATGTGTTTTAATAGCACAAGGCGTTGGATGATCGGGTAAAATAGCAATGGTGACGGGTTCAGTCCAAGTTGATACTTCCTCCAAAATTGGTTTTACAACTCTAGAATCTAAATATTCTATGGTTTTGATTTTCAAATCCACATCGCCTTCGTGTCCGGCTTCGTCAGAGGCTTCGATATGTAAATATACAAAATCGTCGGTACGGAGTGCTTCGATAGCAGCCTGTGCTTTTCCTTCGTAATTGGTATTCCAAAGTCCGGTAATTCCTTCTACTTCAATAATTTTAAGCCCTGCATATACGCCAATGCCACGTATTAAGTCCACTGCCGATATTACCGAGCCACTTTTGAGATTATATAACTCCAAAAGTGTTTTCATGTCGGGTTTATAGCCAGGCGACCATGGCCATATACTGTTGGCTTTGTCTTTTCCAGCTGCAGCACGCTTAATATTTACAGGGTGATTTTCGAGCAAGACTTGCGATTTAAGAATTAAATCATTCAACAAATCGGCAGTTTCATTTGCATCATCACTTTTAGCTTTAATCATTACATCTGCATACGGAGTTCCTGGAACATCGTGTGGCGGAGTACATTTTAGTTGTTTTTTGCCACCTTTAATCTTCAATAAATGGCGGTACGAAACGCCCGGAAAGAAATTAACTTGCTCGTTTCCAAGTTCTTTTTGTAAAAAAAGAATCAACTCTTCGGCTTCTTCATTGCTGATATGTCCGGCTGAGTGATTCTTGATTTTTTTATCTTCAATACAAATAAGGTTGCAACGCATGGCCATTTCGCCATCCGCTATTGCTACACCCATACTTGCCGCCTCCAACGAACCACGACCTTCGAAAACTTTGGGAACGTCGTAACCCAAAACGCTCATATTGGCAATTTCGCTTCCAGGAGCAAATCCAGCTGGGATTGTATCGAGCAATCCGCAACGACCCTTTGCCGCTACTTTGTCGATATTGGGTTTATTGGCTGCTTGTAAGCAGGTTTTATTATTTAGCGATGCTATAGGCTCATCTGCCATACCATCACCGAGAATTATTATATATTTCATATATTTCACCTCCCCTAACCCCTCCAAAGGAGGGGAAAGATGCAAAAAATCATTTTTAAAACTGTTTAAAAAACGCACTTCTCCTCCCCTTTGGGGAGGTTGGGTGGGGTTTTATTCAATAAAATCTTTATAGTCAGCTAAAGCATTTTCAAATTTCTTTATAGCTTCGTTCATTGTTGTATAACTCTCACCTCCAGCAGCATTTAAATGTCCGCCTCCATTAAACAGGTCGGCTGAGACTTTGTTTGCCGGAAAAGTGCCTTGCGAGCGCAGTGAGATTTTAATTTTATCCGGATCTTCGCGCATAAAAACCGAAAAAAGAACTCCATCAATCGATAGTGGCATATTAACCAATCCTTCAGCATCTCCATTCTGAAAATTAAATTCTTTCAATTCTTTAAGCGAAAGGGTAATTAATGCAGCTTTGTATTCCGGATAAATCTTCATTTTTTTATAAAGTGCATATCCCATCAGTCGTAGGCGGTCGGCCGAATAGTTGTTGAAAACGCGACGGTAAATGTCATCTTTATCTACACCAAGTTTTATCAATTCGTTGATAATGGTGTAAATTTCAGGTTTATTAGAGTTGTATGTAAAAGCACCTGTATCGGTCATCATGCCAGTATAGATACATTCGGCACAAGCTAAATTTATTTTCGAAAAATCACCTAGTCGACATATAAGTCTGAAAACCAACTCGCTGGTCGATGATATTTCGGGGTAAGAGATAGTAACCTTGGCATAATCGCCCGGATGTAAATGGTGGTCGACTAAAATCTTTGGAGCAGGGGCATTCATAATGGCAGCTTCCATTTTAGCCATACGGTTTGGGACATTAAAGTCGAGCGTGAAAATTAATTCAGCATTCGCAATAATTTGTTCGCATGCTTCTTTTTTCTCTTCGTAAACCATAACGTTTTCAGAACCTGGCATCCATTTCAAAAAGTTTGGAAATGCAGTCGGAACAATTATAGTAGGCTCTTTTTCAATCGTCATTAAATAATGCCATAAACCTAACGAAGAACCCATAGCATCGCCATCGGGGCCTACATGAACCACAATCACTATTTTTTCGGCCTTGTTCAACTCCTTTTGAGTCTTGTGAATCAGGTCTTCAGCTATAATTTTCGAAATCATTTTTGTCCATTATTATTTGAGTACAAAAGTAGCAAAAAAAAGTGATTTTTTAATCATTTTTGCTGTAAACATAAGCACCACTTTCGGCAACGGAATAAAATGCAATTGATTTTTCGGAGCAAGCTTTTCGAATACTTTCGGTATACCAGGCCGAAATTGTTTTATCCACAACTACTAATTTTGGTTTTATGTTTTCAAAAAGATATTTCGCTTTTGGTTTTAGTTTATTGCCAATTATCAATAAATCAACTGATAATGGCGAAGCGAGTGACTTTTTAGTCCAAAATTCATTTTTAGCTATTGCAATTTTTTTAGCAGCAAAAAACACATAATTATTCCGAAAATAATTGGTTTCGTTGATGTTTTTTGTTTCTCCAATTTTATGTTGCCTCCAGTAAAGCAATGCAATTTTATTTAATTCTTCTTCGTTATTTGTGAAAATATAATTTTTGCCCTTTTCGATAAAGTTAATGTGTGTGTGCTTTTGCGAAGCATAAACTATTATTTTATTAGTTTGAGAGGTGCTGTAAATTACTTGCAATGAAATTCCCAAAATTCCCAAAGCCGCCATCAAACCTAATATTATTGATTTAGCATTTTTTGTATAAAAATACATTGTAATGCAGGTTATTGCTGTAACAAAAAGTAGCATTTGTATAAAATCCAATGTAAAAATGGATGTAGAATAGGGTAATTCATAAATACTGACAATGGAGAAATTAAGAGCCCATAATGCCCATTTAAGTATGAATGCTACAGAAGAAGCCACTACGGGGATGGACGAAATAGCCAGCAAAGCCATCGCTAAATAAATAATTATCGACGATAATGGTATAGCTATCAGGTTTGTAAGTAAAAAATAATTTGGAAACTGCTGAAAATAAAACAATGTAAATGGCAAGGTTCCAATTTGAGCTGCTATGGAAACGGTTAGTAAATCGCGGCACCAACCGGCTAATTTACTGCGAACGGGTAGGAGTGAGGCAAATGGTTTTTGGAAAATTACAATACTTAAAACGGCGGTATAACTTAACTGAAATCCAATATTGTATAAATAATTGGGCTCAATGAGTAACATTATAAAAGCCGACATGAAAACCGTGTTGTAAATCTGTGATTTGCGCTCAAGCGAAGTACCAATGGCAACAAACGAAAACATAAAAGCCGAACGAATTACAGAAGGTGAAAGACCAGTAATAAAAGCATAAGACCATAAGAATAGAACAATCAAAACAGCTCTTAAAAGCAATTGAAATCTATTTTTTTTTAGAAAACTAAGCAAAAACGCAATTACAACGTAAACTATCCCAACATGTAAACCGCTAACCGACAATATGTGCATTGCGCCTGCAGCACTGTAACTAGCACGTAAATCGGGACTTAGGTCGTCGGTATAACCTACAGTGAGTGCTGCCAAAACAGCATACTCATAATCCGTAATGCCATATTTTTCGTATATCGAAAGCAAATATGCACGTGCTATATTAGCTTGTCGTACAATTGAGAATGTTGTGTGTTCATTGGTTTTATACCAATCAGTAGCGTTAAGATATGCTGTAGCCCCAATTCCATTTTGTTTTAGATAGGCTGCATAATCAAATCCTCCTGGATTTTCTTTTCCGGGTGGTGTTTTAAACGTAGTTCTGATTATAAGTTTGTCGTTGATTAATAACTGTTTGGCTTTATCACTTTTCTCAAAATAAATAATTGCATTACCTTGAGCATTTTCCCAATTATTATTAATTAAAACCTTACTTAATTCAACTTCGCATCTATACGATTTTGGTTTTTCTTGTGTAGCAGATTTGGTTGTTACAATGAAAGTGCGTTGTTGGTTTAAAGGAGTGAATGTGGCTTTGGATTCGTTGATATAGCTTAGTGAGTAGCCTAGAATAAACAAAAGCATAAAAGAGCCTACACCAAATAACCACCGTAACCGAAATTGATTTTCGGTTTTCTTGAAAAACAATGAAGCTACTATGATGGTTGCTGAACAAAGACTGGCAACTATTAATGCTGATATTGATATTTCGAAATATCGAAAGTAAACAATGCCAGCCACCAATGCTATGAATAGCCTAAAAAATGGTGTTCGTTGCAAAAAATTCATTCAGTTAATATTTAGTAATTCAGAAATCAAGAAATTATGAAATTGAGAAAATATCTAAACAACGGCGCAGCCCAAATAACGCGCAGCAAATAACGGCGCAGCACCCCATAACGCGAAGCTAATAACGGCGCAGCCCTGATAACGCGAAGCTAACAACGGCGCAGCCCAAATAACGCGCAGCAAATAACGGCGCAGCCCAAATAACGCGAAGCTAACAACGTGCGCAGCACCCAATAACGCGAAGCTAATAACGTGCGCAGCACCCAATTAACGCGAAGCTTAAAGAGCGTTTTTCAAATCAATTATCATTTGTTGCGGGTTCGGAGCATTGTAAACGGTGCTACCAGCTACCAAAACATTTACACCATGTGCATAGAGTTTAGCCGCATTATCGAGTGTTACACCTCCGTCGATTTCAATCAAACAATTTGGATTTAATCGTTCAATCATTTCCTTAAGTTCATCAACACGGTTGTAAGTTTCTTCTATGAATTTTTGTCCGCCAAAACCAGCAAAAACCGACATAAGTAACACCATATCCACTTGATTAATAAAAGGTTCAAGTGCTTTTACCGGAATATCCGGATTTATACAAATTCCTACTTGTATACCTTCGGCTCGTATTAATTCAATTACTTTATCAGGTTGTTGTGTTGCTTCGAAATGAAAAGTAAGCATGCCGGCACCTGCTTTTGCAAAACGCTGTACATATTTTTCGGGTTCAACTATCATTATATGCACATCGAGCATTTTTTGGCAATGTTTTTTAACTGCTTCAATCACAGGGAATCCGAACGAGATGTTTGGCACAAAAACACCATCCATGACATCAAAATGCAACCATTCAGCTTCACTCGCATTTATCATTTCACACATAGTTTGAAGGTTGCCAAAATCGGCCGAAAGCATGGAAGGGGATATAATACGGGTCATAATTGGATATAATTTATTATACAAAGTACGTATTTTTTTATGTATCTACAAAATTTATTGATTACTTTAGTTTGCCAACTTAATATTATTTGATTTTTTTGTATTTTTGTATTTCAAATAAATATTTAAATGAAATATGAAAAGTAAACAAATTTTTATACTGTTATTT
>CAIWIS010000507.1 GCA_903912795.1 uncultured Bacteroidales bacterium | reverse complement strand
GTTGCAACGGTACTAATTGTTCGCTTCTTTGTCAATAACGACGATACAACATTAGCCGTATTCTGATTTGTTGGTGCAGCTCCCGTAACGCTTGTTACCATGGATTGATTGTTGACTTGCGCTTGTGTGAGCGCAACTTGCTGAACTGCCACAGGCATAGGCGCTGCATTTTGAGGCAGTACAGCCTGATTAGCTGCCTGTTGTGCAGCAGCTGCTGCATTGGCATCGAGCATATTTTTTAGAATTTGTAATTGCTCAGGCGTTAAGTTTAATTGTTTCGACAAATCTGACGGCACAGCAGTTGCTGTTGTACTCGTTGTTGCGGGGACCGAAGGTTTTGGAACTGGCGATGACTTCATAGGAGCTGTTGGTGCAGTTACAGTTGCTACCTGAGCCGATTTAAAAGTTTCAACGTTTGTCAGGTTAGTTGTTTTGTTTGGCCAAACCGTATTTCCATTCAAAAAATCAATCATTCCGTTTTCGTATCGTAGGTTATAAATCTGATTTCGCACAACTGAATAAAGTTGATCGTTGGTACTGTTGTACAATTTATACTTTATTTCGGAACTGCCAACTTCAATAATTTTAGCCTTGATAAATGTTCCATTCGGAAAAGTAATGTAATCTTGTGCATTAACAATGCTGCTCAAGAGTATTATGAATAAGCTTAGAGCACCATTTCGAATAATTTTATGTCTCATTTTCTGTTGTTTAAATTGATTTTTTGAATTTTAAAAAATATTTTTTAAAATTATCATTTTTATAACAGTTACAAATATGAAATAGTTTAAAACCGCAAGAAGATTTATGTTAAACCACTTTTATTCCAAATAAATATTATCTTTGTGCAATATAAAAAATTAGAATTCTTTTCTATTTCTGCTTGCATTCTGCAAAAAACACGGGATAATCTGAAGTAAACTTTTAAACATTCAAAATGGTATATTTTGTATCCGATGCTCATTTGGGCTCTTTATTACTCGAAGATAAAATTGAACACGAACGCAAATTAGTTCGTTGGCTCGAAAGTGTGCGCCCCACAGCAACAAGCATTTATTTGTTGGGTGATATTTTCGACTTTTGGTTCGAGTACAAAACAGTGGTACCAAAAGGTTATGTTCGTTTGCTGGGAAAATTAGCCGAAATAGTGGACTCTGGTATTGAAATACATTTTTTTACAGGCAATCACGATATATGGACCTTTGGCTATTTGGAAGAAGAAGTGGGGTTAATTGTTCACCGCAAACCCGAAACGATAGACATTAATGGCAAGCGATTTTACATGGCGCATGGTGATGGGTTGGACAACGACAAAGGTTTTAAATTTATTCGAAAAGTATTTCACAGCAAATTTGCTCAACTGCTTTTTGGTTATTTTCCTATCCGTTGGGGGCAAAAGTTTGGCTACAATTGGTCGAAGCAGAACCGCCTAAAACACAAGGCTTACGATGGCAACTATCAGGGCGAACATCAGGAGAATTTAGTAAAATACTCTAAGGCATATTCGGAAGCGCATCCCGATATCGACTTTTTTGTGTACGGACATAGGCATGTAGCGCTCGATTTACAAATCAAAAACAAAAGTCGTATTCTTATTCTGGGCGATTTTGTTTCTTTATTTTCGTATGGTGTTTTCGATGGCGAAAATTTCTGGTTGGAATATGTGGAAAAATAATTGTTTTTGAAATTAATATCACCATATACAAAAAGCCCTTTGTTTTGATTCTATCAAACAAAGGGCTTTCATTTTAAATCCCATTTCAGGGACAAATATTCAAATTATACTACATAGGTTGTTGAAGCAGTATCGCCACCACGACCAGTCCAATTAGTATGGAAAAATTCGCCACGTGGTTTGTCAATGCGTTCGTAAGTATGCGCTCCAAAATAGTCGCGTTGCGCTTGCAATAAGTTGGCTGGCAAACGTTCGCTACGTAAACCGTCGAAATAGCAAAGTGCTGATGTTAAAGCAGGCACAGGCACACCGTTAGTAAGTGCAGTAGCACAAACACGACGCCATCCGGCTTGTGCATTTTCAACAATGGCTTTGAAATGTGGGTCAAGCAATAAGTTTTCCAAAGCAGGATTTTTATCAAACGCTTTTTTGATATCGCCCAAGAACGTAGAACGGATAATACATCCACCACGCCACATTAAGGCTATTCCACCGTAGTTTAAATTCCATTTGTACTCGCTAGCAGCTTCCATCATAAGGTTGTACCCTTGAGCGTACGAAATGATTTTTGCTCCAAACAATGCATCTTTTAAGTCGGAAATCATTTGTTTTTTATCACCTGTGAATAAAGCTTCAGGTCCGCTAATTACT
>CAIWIS010000506.1 GCA_903912795.1 uncultured Bacteroidales bacterium | reverse complement strand
CCCTCATCGTTAGCTACTTGCTCAATACCCGACAGAATGGAAGAGAAAAAATAATGAATAATTTCGGGTACGATAACACCAATGGTATTGTTTTTACTCATTCGTAAACTTAATGCCAATGTGTTAGGTTTGTAGTTATGCTCCTTAGCATACGCATTCACATTGTCTTTGGTATGCTGACTTATATCAGGGTGATTCTGAAGAGCGCGCGAAACAGTTGAAGGTGAAATACTTAAAGCCCGTGCTATATCTTTAATTGTAATAGGAGTTTTACCAATCATGGGTCAATTTTTTCGGAAAAATTAAATTTTTAAGAAATAACAAAACAATTATTAATAGAAATCTGTTAATATAATTACTATAAAATCACACTACTATTATGAAACTAGAATACAAAGATATAATAGAAAATCCGAATATGAAACTAATATCTATAAAAATCGCAATCCATCCCGCAAACGATTGCATTGAATTTTAGCACGAATATATCCAATTATCATATTGCAACTATAAATAAAGGCATATTTTTGTCGCACTTATCAGAAACAATAATCTGAAATACAATTAAACATATTCTAAATTTTTAAAAACCTTTAAATTAAACAATGCATGAAGTACACAAACTTTAAGCTTAAAACAAGGGCATTATTTTTCATTATTACCTTATTAGGTATATCTACAATGAGCTTTGCCCAAAAAACAACCGTAACTGGTGTAGTAAAAGATGCCGGAACTGGCGAACCTATTCTTGGCGCCAATATTTTAGAAAAAGGTACAACAAATGGTACAATCACCAATTTCGATGGTGAATTTACACTACAAGCATCATCAAACGCAACTCTCGTTGTAAAATATGTAGGATACACACCGGTAGAAGTAGCCGTTGCAGGCAAACAAAAACTCATTATTCAATTAAAAGAAGATGCGATTGCTATTAGCGAAATTATGGTTATAGGCTATGGAACAGTTAAAAAGAATGATGCTACAGGCTCAGTTACAGCCATCAAACCCGACAAAATGAACAAAGGGCTTACCACCAATGCCCAAGATATGATAACAGGTAAAATTGCTGGGGTAAATGTGACTTCTGGTGGTGGAACTCCTGGGGGCGGTGCAACTATTCGTATTCGCGGAGGTTCTTCACTCAATGCAAGCAATGACCCATTAATTGTTATCGATGGTTTACCAATGGATAATAGTGGTATTAAAGGTGTTGCGAATCCATTAAGTACTATTAATCCAAATGATATTGAAAGTTTTACTGTACTAAAAGATGCATCAGCAACAGCCATTTATGGATCGAGAGCTTCGAATGGTGTAATTATTATAACCACCAAGAAAGGTGAAAAAGGTGCAAAGCCTCGCATTTCGTATGATGGAAACACATCAATGAGTAATGTAAAAAGAACCATAGAAGTAATGAATGGCGATGAGTTTAGAAATTTAGTAAACACATTGTTTAGCGGCACAGGTCAAACCGACTTAGATGCTCGTAAAGCATTAGGAACCGAAAATACAGACTGGCAAAGCCTTATTTATCGAAATGCATTTAGCCAGGAACATAATGTTACAGTTTCGGGTGGATTAAAAAACACACCTTACCGTGCTGCAATTGGTTATAATAATCAGGATGGAATTCTTAAAACTTCCAACTTTGAACGTATAACCGGTTCGTTAAATGTTAGCCCATCACTATTTAAAGACCATTTAAAAATAAATTTGAATGCAAAAGGCATGTTGGTTAATAACCGTTTTGCTGATAATGGTGTAGTAGGTGGTGCTGCTCGTATGGATCCAACTCACCCTGCAACAAATTCAACCGACACTGTACATAACCGTTTTGGTGGATATTGGGAATGGTATGATACCAATGTAGATGGTTCGTTTAAAAATGTAAACAACATGGCCACTCGCAATCCGTTAGCATTATTGAATCAGGTTGTTGACAAATCGAATGCAAAAAGCTTTATTGGAAGCGCAGATATTGACTATAAACTACACTTTTTCCCAGACATAAGATTACATCTTAATGTAGCTTTAGATATGTCATCAGGGCGTCAAACAAAAGACATTCCAACAACTTCGGCAGGTAATTATCCTTACGGAAGTACAGAATGGGAAGAACAAAGTAAGACAAATAAAATGTTAAACTTTTATGGTCAATATTCGAAAGAGTTTGGGAAAAACAATTTGGATTTAATGGCAGGATATGAATGGCAACATTTTTATCGTCAGGGTGAAAAAGAATCTAGAGGTTTAACATTGAGCGATACCAATAAAGATAATATTATTGATGATACCGATGACTATTATAACCATATTTATCCTGCAGCAACACGCTGGAAAACAGAATCGTACTTGGTTTCATTTTTTGGTCGCTTCAACTATTCGTACGACAATAAGTATCTAATAACAGGAACATTACGTAATGATGGCACTTCAAGATTTTCGAATAAAAACGGTAATCGTTGGGGATTATTCCCTGCTTTTGCAGCAGCTTGGAAAATGCATGAAGAATCATATATCAAAGAAATTGGAGCCATATCAGAATTAAAACTTAGCTTAGGTTATGGTGTTACCGGACAACAAGACATTAATCAAGGTGATTATCCATATATACCTGTTTACACTACAAGTATTAATGGCGCATTTTATCAGTTTGGTTCTGACTATGTTACAACCGCCCGCCCCGATGCATATAATTCTAAAATAAAATGGGAATCGACAACT
>CAIWIS010000505.1 GCA_903912795.1 uncultured Bacteroidales bacterium | reverse complement strand
ATTAAGTAAAGGCAGCGTTATATATAAAACAAATGCCGAGGAACAGCATATCGAAATCGATGGTGGTTTTGCCGAAGTGAATAATAATTCCATTATTGTATGTGTTGAACATGCTAAATAAGGTATGAAGGAACTTAGAAAGAGCCAAATTTTTACACTTACCTTACTTATACTTTTTATAGGTTGGTTTTGTTGGTTTACTTTAAGTGAATTTTTTCCTGAAGAGTTGTTCTCTGGCTATGTTATTCTACCAGTTTTGTATTATATAGCAGGCCTATTGCTTATTGAAGTGCTTTACCGCGTAGATAAAACAAAACCTTTAAAGCTAGCTAGAACATATTTAGTTATGCACTTACTTAAATTTATTGTTTTTGGAGCACTGGCATTGTTTTTTATTTTAGCATTAGGAGTTAAAACCAAGGTTTTTATTGGAGTATACGCTATATATTATCTTGTATTTATTGTATTTGAAACTTGGGTATACTATAGTGTAGAGAAGCAAATTAAAAAAATGAATTGATGAGTCGTTTTTACAAAATATTATTTTTGATATTGGTTGGTGTTGTTACGCTTCAAACTACGTATGCATCGGAGGCACAGGCAGCTGGTGAGCCACTTAACGTACGCGAGTTTATTCTTGAACACATCAGTGATTCCTACGAGTGGCACATAACCAAAATTGGAGAAAAACATATTTCCATTCCATTACCCATAATAGTTTACAGTCAAACTTCGGGTTGGCATGTGTTTATGTCTTCGGCTTTTCATCATGCACCCGTACACAATGGTTTCACTATTGCACACGAAGGTGCTAGCAAAGGCAAAATTGTAGAGATTGATGCTGCTGGAAAACAAACAAAGCCTTTTGATATTTCGATAACAAAAAATGTGTTTTCATTGCTTTTTAGTAGTACAATACTGATTATTATAATATTATCCGTAGCACGCTCGTACAAAAAAGGGAGTTATAAACCCCAAAAAGGTTTTATCGCTTTTATGGAAATGTTTATTATGAATGTAAACAACGACATTATAAAACCCTGTATAGGAAAAGATTACAAGCGGTATGCGCCTTATTTACTCACAGTTTTCTTCTTTATTTTTATAAATAATATTTTAGGATTAATTCCTATTTTTCCGGGCGGAGCTAATGTTACCGGAAATATTGCTATCACATTTGTATTGGCAATTTGCACTTTTCTAATTGTGAATTTCTCAGGGACTAAAGAATATTGGCGTGAAATATTGTGGCCCGATGTGCCACTTTGGTTAAAGGCTCCAGTTCCATTAATGCCTGTTATTGAACTGGTAGGAATTTTCACAAAACCATTTGCCTTGATGATTCGTCTTTTTGCCAATATGTTGGCCGGACACTCCATTGTGCTTGGACTTACGGCATTGGTATTTGTAACCGTGAGTTTAGGACCGGTAATGAATACAAGTATGACTGTTGTGTCGGTCGTTTTTAGTGTCTTTATTGCCTTTGTTGAACTTTTAGTTGCCTATATTCAGGCTTATATATTTACCATGCTATCAGCAGTATTTATTGGTTTGGCAAGGGTGGAGCCACATCATAAGCATTAATAGCGCCCTAAATCCCCCATAGGGGACTTTAATAAAAAAAGAAGAAAGAAAAACAATATAAACTATGTCTTTAAGCCCTTTTAGGGGTTTGGGGGCTTTTAAAACAAATAAATTATGTTACTTACAATTTTATTACAAGCAGCCGCTGGAGCGGGTTTAGCAAAATTAGGTGCAGGTATTGGTGCTGGTTTGGCAGCTATTGGTGCTGGTATTGGTATTGGTAATATTGGTGGTTCGGCCATGGAAGGTATTGCTCGTCAGCCCGAAGCTAGTGCGGATATTCGTATGAATATGATTATTGCCGCTGCTCTTGTGGATGCCGTAGCACTTTTTGCTATTGTAGTTTGCGGATTTATTTTATAATAATTCTATGTCACTACTTACACCCGATTCAGGATTACTTTTCTGGATGCTTTTGTCGTTCGGAATAGTTGTTTTTGTGCTTACTAAGTTCGGTTTTCCAGTTATTATTAAAATGGTGGAAGAGCGTAAGGCTTATATCGAAGAATCATTATTGATGGCCGAAAAAGCACGAATTGAATTGCAACAAGTAAAAGCGGAAGGCGAGCAAATAATTGCTACTGCCCGTAACGAACACAAAGCAATTATTGCTGAGGCAGCCGAATTGAAAGACAAATTGGTGAAAGACGCACGTGTACAAGCACAAGTGGAAGCCGATAAGGTTATTGCTGAATCGCGTAGATTAATTGAGTTCGAAAAGGAAGAAGCTTTGCGCAGTATTCGTAAACAAGTTGCCGAAATATCGGTTAGTATTTCCGAAAAAGTATTGCGGACTAAACTTGCCGAAAAGGGAGAGCAACAAGCTATGATTGAACGTTTGTTGGATGAAATCAACGTTTCAAAATCCTGATTGCAAAACCATCTATAATAAGAAGATTTCAAGATGAATGTAGGAATGATTTCGTCGCGCTATGCTACTGCCATGCTAGGTTTTGCTACTCAACAAAAACTCGAAAATGAGTTTTATGAAATGGCGAAATTTGTGTGTGTGCATTTTGATGAACAACCTAAGTTAATGCAAGTGCTTGAGAGCCCTGTGGTTGATTTGGCTACTAAAAAGCAGCTTTTGTTGTTAGCAGCAGGTAGCAAAAAAAATGCATCGTTCGATAAGTTTGTACAAATGGTTATTGATAATAAACGCGAAAAGTATTTCAGAACAATAATGCTGAAATACATTGATTTTTATCGCGATAGATTAAACATCTATTCCGGAAAATTAATTACAGCTACCGCAATTGATGCCAAGCTTGAGAAAAAACTTATTTCGGTAATCGAAAATCGCAAAGAGGGAACCCTGGAATTACGAAAAGAAGTGAACCCCGATTTAATTGGTGGTTTTATTCTTGAAGTAGATAATACCCGTTGGGATGCCAGTATTAAACGACAATTGCAAGCTATTAAAAACGAATTGAATTTTTAATAATTGACAATTCATAATTTACAATTGATAATTAACAAGATATGTCTGATACAATTAAGGTAAGTGAGGTTTCCGAAATGCTTCGGATGCAGCTGGATGGAATTGATACATCGGTTCAATTTGATGAAGTTGGAACAGTACTTCAGATTAGCGATGGGGTAGCTCGTATTTACGGGTTAAACAAAGCCGAAGCCAATGAGTTGCTGGAGTTTGAAGATGGCATGAAAGCCATTGTAATGAACCTCGAGGAAGATAATGTTGGTGCCGTATTGCTTGGTCCATCGAGCCATGTAAAGGAAGGTTTTACCGTAAAACGCACCAATCGTGTGGCTTCCATTATGGTTAGCGAAAGTCTGTTGGGTCGTGTAATAAATCCTATGGGCGAAGCAATTGATGGAAAAGGAGTTATTGCGGGCGAAATGCTCGAAATGCCTCTGGAGCGCAAAGCGCCGGGAGTAATTTTTCGCCAACCTGTAAACGAACCTTTGCAAACTGGTCTAAAATCGGTTGATGCCATGATTCCTATTGGACGCGGACAGCGCGAATTGATTATTGGCGACCGCCAAACGGGCAAAACCAGCATTGCTATCGATGCTATTATCAACCAACGAAGTAATTACGAAGCCGGAAAACCCGTTTATTGTATTTATGTGGCTATTGGTCAAAAAGGTTCTACAGTAGCTTCCATAGTAAATAAATTGGAAGAACATGGCGCAATGCCTTATACTGTAATTGTAGCTGCCAATGCTTCCGACCCTGCTGCCTTGCAGTATTATGCTCCTTTTGCAGGCGCTGCTATTGGTGAGTATTTCCGCGACACTGGCCGTCATGCTTTGGTGGTTTACGATGATTTATCAAAACAGGCAGTTGCTTATCGCGAAGTTTCGTTGATTTTGCGTCGTCCTTCGGGCCGTGAGGCTTATCCTGGTGATATTTTTTACTTACACTCGCGCTTGTTGGAACGTGCAGCCAAAATTAATGCACAACAAGAAGTAGCTGAAAAGATGAATGATTTACCCGAATGTTTGAAAGGTAAAGTGAAAGGTGGTGGCTCGCTAACAGCCTTGCCAGTTATCGAAACACAAGCGGGCGACGTATCAGCCTATATTCCTACCAATGTAATTTCGATTACCGATGGTCAGATTTTCCTCGATACCGACTTATTTAATCAAGGTAATCGTCCTGCAATAAATGTGGGTATTTCGGTATCGCGCGTGGGTGGAAATGCACAAATTAAACCCATGAAAAAAGTAGCAGGAACATTGAAGATGGACCAAGCTCAATTCCGCGAATTGGAAGCATTTACCAAATTTGGTGGCGATATGGATCCTGTAACGGCTATGACTATTGATAAAGGTCAAAAAAATACCCGTTTATTGGTACAAGCACTTCATGAGCCAATGCCAGTTGAAAAACAAGTAGCGGTTCTTTATTGCGGTACAAAAGGATTGTTGAAAGAAGTGCCTTTAACAAAAGTGCATGAATTTGAAGTAAAGTTTCTGGAAATGCTCGAACTCAAACACAAAGAAGATGTACTCGACGTACTAAAAAGTGGTGTAATTAACGACGAAGTTTCTGCAATTATTGAAAAAGTAGCAGCTCAAATTGTACAAGGGTTGTAAAAAGCCCCCCCAACCCCCAAAAGGGGGAGTAAATTAGCATATTAATCACATTGGCATATTGGCACATCAATAAATGGCTTCATTAAAAGAAATAAAAACCAGAATTCAGTCGGTAAAATCAACGCAAAAGATTACATCGGCTATGAAAATGGTTTCGTCGGCTAAACTGCGTAAAGCTGAACGGGCGGTGAATGGTTTTTTGCCGTATAAAAATGGCATGAATGATATCCTCCATAATTATTTAAGTAGTGAGTTGGATATGTCATCGGTTTATACCCAAATACGGGATGTGAAACGTGTGGCTGTTTTGGTTTTTGCTTCAAACTCCTCGCTGTGTGGTAGCTACAATGCTAATTTGATTAAACGACTGCACCAATCAATTGCTACACACAGGGATGT
>CAIWIS010000504.1 GCA_903912795.1 uncultured Bacteroidales bacterium | reverse complement strand
GTTCCAGAATAGTGAGCAATTAAATCTGCATTTTGTTTGTTCAAGCCCAACATTCTCAATGAATTATATGTCATTACATAATGAATATTAACACCATATTTTCCATTGGGGTCTACATATACAACTGGATTATTAAAACAATACACATATGGACTATAATTCGGGTATTTTTCCGCCAACGGGTCCACACTGTACCACATACTTGAACGGTCTGATAAATAGTTGTTTTTAGTGGTATCTTCTTCTAAAAACTCAATAACTTTGTTGGTTCGTGTGTTGAATCGAACTGTCCCGATTTGTACTACCTCATCGTTAGTAAAGAATTCGTTGTACTTACCTTTACTAAGGGTTAATGGTGCTTTCTTAAAACCGTATTTTTTGAAAACAGCTTGTGCGTGAGATATTCCTACACAAGTAAGCAGCATAAAACTGAGAGATAAAATAACTTTTCTCATATTCTACAAATTGACATTAACATTTCTACGTTAAATTCTAAAAAATATGCACGAGTTCAATTAATTTCATTACTTTTAGTTGTAAGTCTACTTAAATTTGTCCAGTAAAACTCGTCCTTTTTCAACATCTTTTTTAAGATACTTACCTTCAATATACATTTTTCCTAAATCTTCTTTTGCACATAACACTCCAAGTTCAGCTGCCTTTTTTAGATATTCTATACCCATTTTTTTTAATTCGCTTCCTAACTCATCTTTGTTATCGTAGGTGTCAAATAGACAGATATATACATCGTAATAAGCTTGTGGGTAATGGTATTTATCACTCATAATTAACGCATAATAAATAAAATCAGAATAAACTGCTCTTTCTATTTGATATTGCTTTATGTTGAGATAGCTTTCTATATCGCCGTGTTTGATCACATTATATTGTGCTTTGTCGACGTCAAAATCATAAGAATTCATTGTAACTACAGTATCACCTAATATAGTTACATCAGAGAGATTATTTATATTCTTTTTTGTATTATAATTACAGCTAAATAAAAACAAAATAGAAATAAATATTGTGAAATAAATTTTATTAGTTGCTTGCATTTGTATTGTTATTATTTGAGTTTTTGTTTATATAATAGTTCCAATCAGGTTTATTTGTTGGTACCCAGTCTCCATCTCTTTTACCAACTTTCACTCCATTCTCAAAAATAATCCAATTACCTCTTTGCTCTGTGACTTTTGAATCGGACGATTTTCCTAAATATTTGTCATTGGAGTCGACATTTGTAAGATGTCTTGGACCTAATTCAGTTGATCCCATTGCATCTCTTCTATCAGGTGCTATGATTGTTACATTTACTCCCATTCCTTCCGAAATCTTCTGAGCAACTGACACATTATCATTTAATTCGTTTTCTTGCCCAGTTCTGCAAGAGTGAAAAACAATAGTTATTTGTTCTCCTTCTTTTCTGTTTTTCCAAGTTTCACTATTAGTATTTAAATAATCTATCATTGCTTCTGGAGTATTTATTGGTTCTTTATAATTGTCTGGAAAAATACCGTTTGGATTACCATGAGCAAAAATATGAATGACATTCTGATCAGTGTCAGGAAATCGATTTGCTGCTTTTCGTATAATGTCATTTTCTTTTCCTACTCTCAAAACCGCAATAATCTTTTCCTTACCATCAGGATCAATATATTTAATTGGATTAT
>CAIWIS010000503.1 GCA_903912795.1 uncultured Bacteroidales bacterium | reverse complement strand
CTTCAATAAGTTCGAGCCAAAACTGTGTTTCGTCAACCTCTTCTATCACTATACATATTTTAGAGAACTTCTCAGCTTCTGACCTTCCTCTTGTAAAAGCTCGGAAATTTGCAGCTACAGAAGTGCCAGAACGCAAAAGTTGTTTACCCAAAACTCTTAACTCTTCACTTTTTTTGCAGTAATTAGCATAAAACAGCACAATTGAAATAGCAAATTTTTTACTGCGATCTCTATATTTCTCGTTAAAATCAGAATAAATCATTATATATTATTTTTATCGCTTGCAGCTTACTGCTTGTCGCTTACTGCTTACCACTTACCACTTGCCGCTTACTGCTTGCCGCTTCTTTCAACGTAATTTAGCATCGAGTTTTGATTCGAAATTAGAAAGCATTTTTCTCATAATTCCATCAATCTGACCATCAGTCAGTGTTTTGGTTTCGTCCTGCAAAATAAAACTTACAGCATACGATTTTTTACCTGACTCTAAGTTTTTGCCTTCGTAAACGTCGAACAGTGTTACTTTTTTAAGCAATTTACGTTCGGTATCAAAAGCAATTTTTTCTATTTCGGCAAAATTTACCGATTTATCGAGTAATAAAGCCAAATCGCGTTTTACCTCAGGGAATTTAGGAATTTCGGTAAAGCTTGGTTTATGTTTGCCAATTTCTTTCAACAATGCATTCCAATTTATGTCCGCATAAAACACTTCTTGTTCAATGTCCATTTTTTTGCGTATTTTAGGACTTACAACTCCCAAAACTGACAATTTAAAACCACGTGGACTGTAAATAGTAAGTGCTTCGCTCAATAAATCATCGGCATATTCGCCAATAACCAATTTGCGAACATTCACGCCCAAACGAGTAAAGATGTTTTCGATATAGGCTTTCAGTTCATAAATGCTTGATTTTTGATCGGCAGTAGTCCAGGATTGAGCTTGTTTATTGCCTGTAAGCCACATTCCTAAATGAAAATCTTCGGAATAAGCCGCCAAGGTTTCGCCTTCTTTTTTATTATCAGCATTATAGTAATAGCAGTTACCAAATTCGTAGAATTTTAAATTTGCATTACGTCGGTTAATGTTGTAGGCAATATTGTCCAAACCACCAAAAAGCAAAGTCTGACGCATTACGTTCAAATCGGAACTTAATGCATTTAATATTTTCACACAATTAGCAGCCGGATACGATGTTAAATCGGTATAATAACCACCTTTTGTGAGCGAATTGTTTAAGATTTCGTTGAATCCTTGCGCTGTTAATTGCTCTGCAATAAGGTTTTGCAATTTATGACTGTCGGGTTTGGAGCTGTAGCTCAAAGTTGAAACCAAGTTTTCGCCAATTTCAACATTGTTATAACCGTAAATGCGCAAAATGTCTTCAACAACATCTACATCGCGCTGTACGTCCACACGGTAAGCAGGCACTTGCAATACATAACCCGTTGGGGTACGCTCCGTAATTTTCATTTCGAGAGCGGCAAGGATTGTTTCGATACTCTCACTGCCAATTTCTTTGCCAATAAGCGAATGAATTTTTTGAATTGAAACAGTAACTTCGAAAGGTTTTACTTCGGTAGGATAAATATCCACAATATTGCTCGAGATAACTCCTCCAGCTACTTCCTGAATAAGTAAAGCACAGCGTTTTAATACATAAATAGTGTTTGTAGGGTCGCAGCCGCGTTCAAAACGGAACGATGCGTCGGTATTCAATCCATGACGTTTTGCCGTTTTGCGTATAGATACCGGATTAAAATAGGCACTTTCCAAAAATACATTTTGAGTAGTTTCGGTTACTCCCGAAGTTAATCCACCAAACACACCGCCGATACACATAGGCGTGTCGCCATTGCAAATCATCAAGTCGGCAGCATTTAACTTACGTTCAACTCCATCGAGCGTTACAAAAGGAGTTCCTTCGGGCATACATTTAACATGTACTTCGTTTGCAGTAATTTTACCGGCATCAAATGCATGCAGCGGCTGTCCTAGTTCGTGCAATACATAATTGGTAACATCCACAATATTATTAATAGGCCGAAGTCCGATTGTTAATAAGGCATTTTTCAACCAATCGGGCGATTCGGTTACTTTTACGCCCGAAATGGTAACTGCTGAATAACGCGGACAAGCCTCCGAGTTTTCAATTTTAACTGGAATAGTAAGATTTGTATTTTCAACTTTAAAAGCGTCAACCGAAGGTTTTGAAAGTTTAATGT
>CAIWIS010000502.1 GCA_903912795.1 uncultured Bacteroidales bacterium | reverse complement strand
AGACTATGCTTTCGATTTTTCCTTGTTGTTGACATAATAATACACCCCAAAAGTTTTTTGTCTAACTTTTGGGGTGCAGTTCACTTTCGAGTGGGATTTTTTGTTCTAAAACAGTCCAATATGTCCAATTAAGTGCTATATTTGCACGGTATTTATGCTGTTTATTTTTATCTATCAAAATACACTTAAATAACATAATATCAGCAATTTGATTTTTATTTATATCGATTTTTTATTTGTTTCATATTTGCAACATGTGCTTGTAAGTGCCTGATATAATGCACTAATCACTTTTGAAGAAGTAAAGTAAGAAGCCCCCTAAATCCCCTGAAGGAGGACTTATAAGAACCGCCCTATCTGAAGAAATTCAGGTGGGGCGGTTTTGGTTATATAACATATTTGGCAATAACATTTGTCCATTGCCAGAAATGTTATACATTTGCAATAAATAATTAATCTGACATGGCAATAATCACAGATATAAAATATTAAGTCGAAAAAACATGCTATTACAATATACTACCCGACGGGGACGAAAAGAAGAAGTTGAGGAAGTATTAAAAACAAATCAATTGTTAAACACAGTTAATTATGGAACAGCAAGCCCAAACAAATTACAATCAAGCTATTCAGGCTATTAAAAGTGCTATTCTGCAAAGTCGTTATAGGGCAGCAGCATTAGTAAACCGTGAGTTGCTATCACTTTATTTTGGTATTGGGAAATTTATTTCTGAAAATAGCCGCAACCGCTTTTGGGGTACAAAAGCTATCGAAACCATATCTGTGAAATTACAGCAGGAACTTCCTGGATTGCGAGGGTTTTCGCCAGTAAATATTAAACGTATGCGGCAGTTTTTTGAAGAATGGGAAAAATACATTCAAGATGCTGATAATCAAAATAGTGTAATTCGTCCGTCAGCGCCGGACGAAATTCAAACGGATTTGCTATTAGTAAATCGTCCGTTGTCAACGGACGATATGTTCAATAAAAATTCCATTTACTTTTTATCAATTGGTTTTACACACCATTACGAAATACTTGTTAAGGCTAAAACACTGGAAGAAAGATTGTTTTATGTACAAAGTTGCGCTAAGGGATTTTGGAGTGTAGAAAAACTAAAATACAATCTTAAAACTAACCTCTTTCAGAAACAAGGCTCATTACCAAATAATTTTGAAAAGACCATTCAAAATTCAAATTTACAGAAACAGACACTTCAGTCGTTCAAAGATGAGTATCTACTTGATTTTATAAATATTGAAGACCCAGATGAACTGGATGAACGACTACTCGAAAATGAAATAGTTCTTCATATAAAAAAATTTATTATGGCATTGGGAAGCGATTTTTCGTTTATGGGAAATCAATATCGGCTGGAGGTTGATGAGAAAGAATTTTTTATAGACTTGCTGTTCTTTAATCGCAGAATTCAATGCTTAGTGGCCATTGAACTCAAACGGGGCGAGTTCAAGCCCGAATACGCAGGGAAATTGAACTTTTATCTCTCTGGACTGGACGAATATATTAAGCTTCCTCACGAAAACCCTTCTATTGGTATCATTTTTTGTAAATCGCAAAGCAAAAAAATTGTGGAGTTTGCTTTTCGCGATACAAGTAAACCAATGGGGGTAGCCACCTATCAGTTGGCTACGCAACTCCCGGAACAATATCGAAATATTTTACCCGATGCCGAAACGTTAAAAGAACTACTATAAAAAAGGCACCTATTATGAATTAATAAATGTCGGATAAGTTGGTTATATGTCGGAATCGTGTCGGAAATGTCGGATAATTTATTGTAAGTTGCCAATTTAAAACGACCGATAAACAACCGTTAATCGACCGTAAAATAACTGAATGGCGCGGTGATTAATACTATAGAATTCTTTACAAAAAAAACTCCTACCATCTTTCGATAGTAGGAGCTTTTATTTTGTTTTTGTGAAAAACTGAAATTAGTTTTTTGGAAGCGCTTCTTTAACAACCATTGGACGGCCATCAAATTCAGCTCCGTTTAATTCAGTAATTACTTTTTTTGCTGCTTCGTCATCTGACATTTCAACAAATGCAAAACCTTTAGATCTGCGAGTTTCGCGATCGATGATAAGTTTACACGAAACTACTTGACCGTATTCTGCAATTGCTTCTTTAAGGTCGTTTTCTCTAACATTGTAACTTAAGTTACCTACGTAAATGTTCATATATATAATAATTAATTGTGAAAAAAGAGAAGGCTAATTGCGAAGGGTTAGTAAATCCGAACTAAAAAAAGTAGGGGAAAAAATAATCAATCGAAAAAAATACATTTTCTTTTCGCCGCAAAGATACGTATTATAAATGAGTTACACAATTTTTTTATTAATTCAACACTTTTTTATTCGTTATATGCACTGTAAGTGGTTTAATGCTTGTTTTTATTTTAGTGTCTTTCTTGCATCTTTAACGAATTGAACTAAAATTCCATCTTTTTGATTGATTGTTTGTAGTTTCTAACCGTAATTAAGCTTATCTTTGCCCTAATTTTTAAAAATAAAGTGCATTCGTGAAAACAAATAAAGATATTTTTATTGAAAAACTTCAGTTTTTTGTGGAGAATAAAGAACTCATTAAGTTTACTTTATCTTCGCCCAAAATTAAAGACACTGATTTAAAAAAAATTATTGTTACGGCCGTGCAACTCAAACGTGGCTATTGCTTGAATTTTGTGTATAGACATACAACAAAAGATATTACCAAGAATTTCGATATACCTGAAGGTGTAGAGTTAATTAATTCAGCTATTGATTGCGATTTTAATAATGCTGAAATGCTGACTGCTGTTGAGAACTTACAATTATATACTTTGCCTACGGGTAAAGTTCAGGTAAAAACGAGTGTTAGTTCCTTAAAATCTCCGGTTTTGCTCACGCACGATAAGCCTAAGGATAAACTAATTGCGTTCGAAAACAATATTTATCTACGCGAATTGGGCGTTACAAACTCCAATTTTGAGTTGCGCCGCGAAATGAGCGACAAATACCGACAAATCAACAAATACATTGAATTGTTAGCACCCAATTTGAAAGAAGTAAATCTCGATGCTGGTTTTCATGTGGCGGATATGGGTTCGGGTAAAGGATATTTGACATTTGCATTGTACGATTACTTGACCAATGTGCTAAAATTGTCACCCACCATGACTGGAGTTGAGTTTAGGCCTGATTTAGTGCAAATTTGCAATGATATAGCCCTTAAAGCAAATTTCAGGGATTTGAAGTTTGTAAAAGGAACTATTGCCGATATACAATTAGCCAACATTGATGTACTCATTGCCCTACATGCATGCGATACTGCAACCGACGATGCCATTTATAGAGGAATAACTTTGGAAGCAAAACTTATTGTATGTGCTCCTTGTTGCCACAAGCAAATCAGAAAAGCCATGCATGTGACTAGTGAGTT
>CAIWIS010000501.1 GCA_903912795.1 uncultured Bacteroidales bacterium | reverse complement strand
CTGCTAAAATGTGGCATGAACCATCAAAGTATTGCGAAGGTTGGAATTTTGGACCTCATGCCGAATCCATTGCTACAGTTTGGGATGTAGCTACCAAAGTTATTGAAGATTATGGAAGTGGCGAATTACGTGATTTATCCAATCCTAATGCCTTACACGAAGCCAATTTATTAATGTTGGATATTGCTAAAGCAAAAATTAATTTGGGTTGGGAGCCAAGACTCAATATTGATCAAACAATACAATTAACAGTAGATTGGTATTTAAAATATCGTAATCAGGATGTTTATGCTTTATGTGTTGAGCAAATTAAAAAATATTTAAGTTGAAATACATGGAAACTATATTCCTGATTGGCGGTAGTGGTTTTATTGGAAAAAATTTGGTGTTACATTTAAAAAGCAAGTACCGAATTGTTGTTTTTGATAAATTTATCGATGAGAAATTTTTCGAACAAACTCCCGAAATAGACAGATATAAAATTGATTTAGTAAATGACCAAATACCTGAACATTTAGAATCCCCGGAATTTATAATTAATTTGGCATCGATAGTTACTGCTGAGAGAGACTTATCATTATTTGATGGATTAATATCGTCAAATTTTAAGATTTTATTGAACTTGTATAACCGATTTAAAACATGTTCAAAGCTGAAAATACTGATGCAATTTGGTAGCTCAGAGGAATATGGATCAGAAAATTCTCCATTTGTAGAAACTATGCGTGAAAATCCTCATTCTCCGTATGGACTGATTAAGCAATTGACAACAAATACAGCTTTGATGCTTAATCAGAATTATAATTTCCCGATTATGGTAGTTCGACCTGGAAATTTATTTGGAACATTTCAAAGTAAAGATAAATTTATACCCTATATTATAGGTCAACTAAAACATAATTTACCTTTAAATGTTTCTCCATGTGAGCAAAAGCGCGATTTTATATTTGTTTCTGATTTTTCGTGGGCTTTAGATTGTTTGATAGATAATTACAAAAAATGTATAGGCGAAATTGTCAATATAAGTAGTGGTAAAAGCATTTCACTCAAAAGCATTATTGAAATTTGTAAAACGGAGTTAAATTCAACTTCTATTGTAAATTATGGGGCTTTACCTTATCGCGAAAAAGAGATAATGGATTTAAAATGTTCTGTTGATAAATTAAGTGAAATCATAGGTCAACCAATTCATTTTGATATTGAAACACGTTTAAAAGAATATGTTTTTAGTGTACATTAAATTTATGTAAAATAGTATTATGAAGGTATTAATATTAGCAGGAGGATTAGGTTCCCGTTTATCAGAGGAAACTACACTTAAACCCAAGCCGATGGTGGAAATTGGAGGGAAACCCGTATTATGGCATATTATGAAAATATATTCACACTATGGTTTTCATGAGTTTATAATTCTTTGTGGATACAAAGGGTATATGATAAAGGAGTATTTTGCCAATTATTACAGTCATAATTCGGATATGACTATTGATATGAAAACCAACGAAATTACGCATCACGTGAACTATGCAGAGCCTTGGAAGGTTACATTGGTTGATACCGGATTAGATACTATGACCGGAGGCCGAATAAAGAAAGTAAAGGATTATGTAGGTAATGAGCCTTTTATGTTGACTTATGGTGATGGCGTAGCCGATATTAATATTGACGAGCTCATTGCTTTTCACAAAAAACATGGTAAAGCTATCACTATGACTTCAGTTCAGCCCGAAGGGAGGTTTGGTTCGTTATTACTTGAGAATGACAAAGTTCTTTCGTTTCAAGAAAAGCCTAAAGGCGATGGAGCATGGGTAAATGCTGGCTATTTTGTCTGCCAGCCCGAAGTGTTCGATTATATACCAATAGGCGATAATGTAATTTTTGAACGCGAACCGCTCGAAAACTTGGCAAATGATGGTCAACTTTATACCTATAAACACGAAGGTTTTTGGAAACCAATGGATACACAACGCGACAAATCGCAATTGGAAGATATGATTGACAATAATAAAGCACCGTGGATTAAGTGGTGATACTCATATAAAATAATCGGGTTACAAATAAAAATAATATTTTTTTTATTCTATTTGAACTCCTTTTCATTATAATTTCAAATTTTTAAAATTTATGACTGAGCACGAACAATTACGACAAGAAATAATTGAAAAAACAAAAGGATATTACAAATTAAAATTTGCGCCCCAACCTTTCAATTCCGGCAAATCTCGTGTAAACTATGCTGGACGTGTGTTCAACGAGCAAGAAATTGTGAATGCAGTGGAAGCATCACTCGATTTTTGGTTGACCGAAGGTAGGTTTTCGGAAGAATTTGCTGAGAAAATTGCCGATTTTCTGGGTGTGGAAAATGTATTATTGACCAATTCAGGCTCTTCGGCCAATTTATTAGCTTTTTCGGCATTAACTTCCGAAAAACTAGGTGAAAAACGTTTGAAACCTGGCGACGAAGTTATTTCGGTAGCTGCTGGTTTTCCGGCTACAGTAACACCAATAATACAGTATGGTTTAGTGCCGGTCTTTGTGGATGTGGATATAAATACATATAATATCGACATTGAACAAGCCGAAAAGGCTATAACTGAAAAAACACGTTGTATTTTCATAGCACATACACTGGGTAATCCATTTAACTTGGATGCAATTATGGCATTGGCCAACAAATATAATTTGTGGGTAATAGAAGATAATTGCGATGCATTTGGTAGCAAATACAATGGTAAATACACGGGCACTTTTGGACATTTATCAACCATTTCGTTTTACCCGGCTCATCATATAACCACTGGTGAAGGTGGGGCAATAATTACCAACGATCCCAAACTAGCTCAATTAGTCCGTGCTTTTCGCGATTGGGGACGAGATTGCTATTGCATGGGAGGCGAAAACAATACCTGTGGAAAACGATTCTCG
>CAIWIS010000500.1 GCA_903912795.1 uncultured Bacteroidales bacterium | reverse complement strand
TCATATCAACTCATCATCTCATCTATTTGTGGGCAGTGAAGGATTCGAACCTCCGAAGTCGAAAGACAGCTGAGTTACAGTCAGCCCCAGTTGGCCACTTTGGTAACTGCCCAAAAATTATTAGCCCCCAACCCCAAAGGGGAGTTCGCAACTAATATTTATTTTATAATAACAGTAATAAAATATACGCTTATACTTTATTTTGCCCTCTTTATTTCCCCTTTTGGGGGATAGGGGGCTCTTTTTTTATCGTTTTGAGCCTCTTGTCGGATTCGAACCAACGACCCCGAGATTACAAATCACGTGCTCTGGCCAACTGAGCTAAAGAGGCAAATGCTTGTATCAGAGATACTTTAGCCGTTTAAAAAGCCGTTTAAATATTGCTATTCAAACGGCTTGCAAATGTACGAAATTTTTTCGGACTACAAAACATTTATCTAATTATTTTATTTTTTAGTCGATTTTTCTTTGTGTTTCTTTATTTGTTTTTCCAAAGCGTCTATTGTTAAGTCAATTGCCTCTTCGAACGAGTCGCAAGTTTTTGAAGCAAAAAACTCCACATTAGGTACTGCTATCTTAATTTCGGCTTCTTTATTAATGGATGATTCTGGTTTTACTACTTTTAAATATATTTCAGCACTAATTATATCATCGAAAAATTTTTCGAGTTTGGCTGTTTTTTTTGAAATGTACGCTTCTAACGCCGCTGTTGCATCAAAATTGATGGACTGAATTCTTACCTTCATAATTACCTCCTTTTTTATTTTGCCCTTGGGTGAGCATGTTTATATATATTGTATAATTCGTCGAAACTGGTATGTGTATACACCTGTGTTGCTGCCAGACTACTATGTCCCAGCAATTCTTTCACTGCATTGATATCAGCTCCTTGGTTTAATAAAGTTGTTGCAAATGTGTGGCGCAGTACGTGTGGACTGTTTTTTTTCATACTACTCACCTCTCCCATGGCATTATGCACTAGGGTATATACATGCTTGGGATACATTTTTCGGCCTGTTTTAAGCACGAACAAATAATCATTCTCCCGCTGTATCGATATATCTCTTACATTCATATAATTCCTCATCTGTATACAAAAATCATCACTTATTGGCACTATACGTTGTTTATTACGTTTACCAGTAACTTTGATGCTTTTATTCGAAAAATCAACATCATTATCGCGTAAGCCTATTAACTCTGACTCACGAATACCAGTAAGGTAAAACAACTTAATAATTATATGCTCCGATAAAGATGCAAAATCATCGGTCAAAAACGAATCGTTGAGCACAAATTCCATTTCGCTTTGTTTAAAAAACACAGGAAGTGGCTTATTTGTTTTGGGAAGTACTATTTTTAACGTAGGATTGTGGCTGGCGAGCTTACGAACAAGCAAAAAATGCCAAAACGAACGTAGTGTTGATATTTTTCGAGACACCGAACGCGAACTTAATTTTTGCTGCATCAATGCCAGAACCCACTGTTGAACCAAGGTATCAGTAATTAACGTAGGATTAAAACCCACCCCTTCAATCCCTGCAAAAATTAAAAACTGATTAAGATCATTTTCGTACGACATAACGGTATGCGAAGAATAGTTCTTCTCATACTGTAAATATTGCAGAAATTCGTTTATCATAGTATCGCGCTGAATGTGCAACGAAAATAGAATAAATAAATCAAAATACCAAATATTTTTAGATATTTCGAAAATATTGTCGTTTTTCCTTCCATATTGAAATGAATTGGTGAATATAATCTTTCAATTCTTTATCTACATCCAGCATTTAGTCATTTTAAACCACATACTATAGTTAAATATATAAAACAAGAAAACAGTATAAGAAGAAAGCTCTTCTCATACTGTAAATATTATTGCAGAATTCAATAATCTTAGTACTCTGCCATTTGCAACGAAACAGAAAGAATTGAAATCTATTCTTCTCCTAATTGCATTTTTTCAACGTAAACCGCATGGATTTTTTGGTCACGTTTTACTACCGAAGGTTTGTCGAAACATTGGCGGCGACGAAGTTCTTTTACTACACCGGTTTTTTCAAATTTACGTTTGAATTTTTTTAATGCTCTCTCAATGTTTTCGCCTTCTTTTACAGGTACTACGATCATAATAATGAATTAATTAATATGTTTATTTTTGTTTTTTAAATTCGGACTGCAAAGATATACATTCATTTTGAATTGACAAAACATTACCGAATAAAATTGTTTAAAATGAATGACTTGATACTTAAAGCTGTATTATTCAAGTCCTTCGAGGTCTTTTTGAGCCTCCTGTTCCGATTGTTGTTTAATAGTCTCGAACTGCTCATCCACTTCAACTACATCCTTTATAAACACTTCTTTGCCTATTACAGTCAGAAAATTAGCAAATACTATTAATAAAACCAATTTTGGAAGCAGCTTTTCGCGTTGGCGAAACACAGTAATCAATGCAAATATAAATGCTAATGCAATAGGAATAAGCGCCAACGTACCAAAAGGTAATAAAGTTAATACAACACCCAAAACTCCAAAAACCAGAGATAATATAATTAAAAATCGGTTCATTTATAAAAATTTTAATGTTAAATACCCGATGCCGAAGTTAAAGTTAACTGCCCTACTCCTACCGGAATGCTGAACTTAATAAGTGCAGGCACCTTTTTAGAATCGGCAGTCAAATAAATCAAATTCTTATCTTTGCCCTTCAACTTATTAGTATTGGCCACTATAGCCAATTTATAGCATTCTTTTTTGCCTAAATTACCAGCTTGAACAGTCTCTTTACCAATGTATTTTACCGACACTGGATGTTGTTTTTCGTCGAATACAAGTACAAATGACACTGCACTACCAGGCTTCATAGCAGCAAAATTAGTTGTACGCAATTTATAGATAAGCGTTACTACATCGATAGTTGCAGCACCAATTTTAAATGAATTTTGCTTCTCCGGACGGTTACCTCGCTTTACAACACTTTTAACGGTAGCACCATCGGGTTGAAATGTGTATTTTTCGGTTTTAGAATAACCACCTTCAAAAATACTTCGTTTATAAAGCGATTGTTTTAAACTTGTAGGATTAACATAAGACTCGTAAATATCGCGAATCTTAAAATAACTATCCCACTTATTAAACGTAGCCATTTCGAGTCTTAAATGCAAGTAGTTATTTTTGGCTGTTTGCATCGACGATGTAGACATGG
>CAIWIS010000499.1 GCA_903912795.1 uncultured Bacteroidales bacterium | reverse complement strand
GCGGACACGATTGGTGGCACATTTATCGTGTTTGGCAATTGTCCGAAAAAATTGCAATAAGTGAAAATGCCGATAAAAAAGTTGTAGTTTTAGCTGCTTTACTTCACGATATTGCTGATGCAAAATTCAATAATGGAGATGATAGTATTGGCCCGAAATTGGCGACTGATTTTCTGAAATCGAATGATGTCGAAGCAACTATCGTAAATCATGTGGTTGCGATAATTAAAAATATTTCGTTTGCCGGAGGAAATCAGGTTCGGGAATTTAGATCACTCGAACTGGATATTGTTCAGGATGCAGACCGCCTCGATGCACTGGGTGCTATTGGTATTGCCCGAACATTTAACTACGGTGGTTTTAAAAATCGCGAAATGTACAATCCAGCAGTTAAACCCAACTTGAATATGACAAAAGAGGAATACCGTAAGAGTACCGCACCTACCATCAACCATTTTTACGAAAAACTATTGTTGCTGAAAGATAGAATGAATACCGAAACTGGTAAACGAATGGCTGCCGAACGTCACCAGTTTATGGAGTTATATTTAGAAAATTTTTATGCTGAGTGGGAAGGCGAAAGATAGTTTTTTTAGTCAATAGTTTATAGTAGATAGTTTAAATACATGCCAATTTATGACCAGATATGTAGCACTTCTCCGCGGTATTAATGTAGGCGGAAAAAATATTATTAAAATGGGTGATTTAAAAACCTGTTTCAAAGAAATGGGTTTTGTAAATGTTGTAACCTATATTCAGAGTGGGAACGTATTGTTTGATAACATAGAAACTAATCAGTTTCAACTCACACAGCAAATCGAGAAAGGATTATCTGAAAGTTTTAATTTTAATTCTAAAATCGTTTTGCTTTCGCAACAAGAGTTAATTCAGCTTATAAAAACCGTTCCAAAAGATTTTGGAGTATATCCTGACGAATATCGTTACGATGTTATTTTTTTAAAAGCCCCGCTTACATCCGAAGAAGCTTTATCGAAAATTAAAACAAAAGAAGGCGTTGATTTTGTAACTGCTGGCAATGGTGTATTGTACTTCTCGCGATTAAGCAGCATGTCAGGTCAAAGCCAAATGACCAAAATGATAGGCACAGCCATTTACAAAGAAATGACAATCCGGAATTGGAATACAACGACGAAACTTTGTGAATTGTAAGTTATCTTACAATAAAATGTCAACTGGTCTACCTTGATTGATAACTGCACCATTCCTCAGCACAACAACCGTATCGGCAAGTTTAAGTACCTCTTCTTTATCGTGACTCACCAATAATGTTTGTGAATTAAGCAGTTTATGTGCTTTCAGAATTTCATCTTGCAGATTCAACCGCATTTCGTAATCAAGCGCCGAAAGTGGTTCATCAAGCAGCAATAAATTCGGTTTAGCCGCCAATGCACGAGCCAATGCTACACGCTGTTTCTGTCCGCCCGAAAGTTTAGTTGGATATTGTTTTTGGAGAACTTCCAACCCAAAGTGCGAGAGCAACGAATCCACCTCATCGGCATTGCGAATTTTCTGTGCAAATTCTATATTGCGGCGCACCGTCATATTGGGGAAAAGCGCATAATCCTGAAAAACTAAGCCTACATTACGTTGCTGTGGTGGCAGGTTTATCTTTTTTACCGAATCATACCAAACCTCACCATTAAACGAAATAAAACCTCTGTCGGGATTGAACAAGCCTGCCAATATCCTCAGCAAGGTAGTTTTACCTGCACCCGAATGCCCGAACAAACAAAGCAGTTCGTTATTTGCAATTTCTAAATCCACTTTCAACAGGCATTTGCCCTCAGAAGTAAGCATGGATCGTTCTATATCAATTTTTAGCATAATCAAAATAGCATTTTCTTTTTCCCATTCATACTATAAATCACCGTAAGTATTACCAGTGAAATGATAAACAGCACCAACGAATACTGATTGGCTACATCATAATTCATCGCCTGCACCTCGTCGTAAATAGCAATGCTCGCTACGCGCGTTTCGCCCGGCATATTTCCTCCCACCATAATTACTACGCCAAATTCCCCAATACAATGTGCAAAAGTCATAGCCAATGCAGTAACAATACTCGGAATCATATTGGGAATAAGCACTTTGAAAAACGTTTCTGTTTTTGATTTTCCAAGTGTATAAGCAGCTTCGCGCAAACTTCGCGGGATAGCGACCAACCCGTTTTGCAATGGTTGTATCATAAACGGCAGACTAAAAACCAAACTTGCCAGCAATACCCCTTCGAAACTAAAAGCCAGCCGCACATCGAGGTACTTTTCCAAAAAACTGCCAAATGCATTCTGCGGACTGTAAGCCACCAGCATATAAAAACCAAGCACGGTAGGAGGCAAAACCATAGGCATACTTATCAGTGCCTCAACCAACGATTTGAACCAAAAACGCTTGTAAGACAGCACATAAGCAATTGGCAAACCTATTACAAAGAGAATAGCTGTTGTCCATCCTGCCAATTTTCCGGTAAGGAGGAGCGTGTTTATAAAATCAGAATCATTTACCATTTATAATTAACCATTAATCATTTAGCTCTTAGGTATTGCATACCCATATTTTTCCCAAATCGCCTTATTAGCTGGCGATAACACAAATTTCTTGAATTTCACAGCTTCGGTATTTAGTACCGGCGTTTTTATCAAAACACAAGCTTGGTCAATGGGTGAATATAATTTTGGCGAAATGATATAATAATTTCCACTTCCGGCCATATCTGGCGCAATAGCCAGCGAAAGGGCAATAAAACCAATTTCGGCATTTCCCGTAAAAGCAAATTGAGCTGTCTGAGCAATATTCTCACCTATTACAAGTTTGGATTTAAGTTGGTCGTATAGTTTCAAACTTTTAAGTAATTCTACCGAACGTGTACCATAAGTTGCCGTTTCGGGATTGGCTATGGCAATTTTCTTTACAGTTGGATTTTTAAGTGCATCGAGTCCGAGTTTATCTACATCCAAGGTTGTGCTATAAATTACCAATTTCCCATAAGCATACGTATTTATCGGTCCTGTAGTCAGTCCTTTATCCTTTAGTTTTAACGGAAAATCATTATCGGCTGCCATAAAAAAATCAAACAATGCACCATTGGTTATTTGTTGTACCAACATACCAGATGCACTAAATGTCAGATTTACTTTTGCTCTTGGATTTTGTTTTAGATAGATGATTTTCAGTTCCTCTAATACGTATTTTAGATTAGCTGCGGCGGCTACATTTACTTTTTGAGCCGAGAGTGATATTGTAGCGAGTAGTATCGCTATAGAGATAATTATTCGTTTCATACTGTTTATTTTTAAAATTTCAAAATTCTTATTTCTAACTTTATTTTCCTGCTGTAGCAGTGTTTAGGAACGATGGTTTAATAGTAAACATCACATAAGCCCATTGTGGAGAACGCACTTCCGGAATTACGCCTTCCTTGACAACTAAATCTTTAGCTATGAGTGTATTATTGTTCGAAAAATACATGCAATAACCAGCCTGAACCGTTGCCCATTTGTTTAATTTATAAGTCGCAATTAAGTCAAATTCAGAACCCAACTCTTTTCCAAAGTCAATACTTTTCTTGTTT
>CAIWIS010000498.1 GCA_903912795.1 uncultured Bacteroidales bacterium | reverse complement strand
TTACCATTTTAAAATTCATCATCACATTATCATATTTTCACATCATCACATCAACATATCAACATATCATCATATCATCACATCAACTCATCATCACATTAACACATCAATATTATGAATATCGACAAACTAATTCAACAACTCGAAGCTAAACATCCAGGCGAATACGAGTATCTACAGGCAGTAAAGGAAGTTTTAATTACTATCGAAGCCGAATATAATAATCATCCCGAATTTGAAAAAGCTAAAATTGCCGAACGTTTGGTTGAGCCTGATCGCATTTTCTCGTTTAAAATTCCTTGGGTCGACGACCGAGGCGACGTGCAGATTAATCTCGGTTATCGGGTGCAGTTTAACAATGCCATTGGCCCTTACAAAGGTGGTTTGCGTTTTCACCCTTCAGTAAATTTATCCATTCTTAAATTCTTAGGTTTTGAGCAAATTTTCAAAAATGCACTTACTACATTGCCAATGGGTGGTGGTAAAGGAGGTTCGGATTTTAATCCCAAAGGAAAATCGGATGCCGAAGTAATGCGTTTTTGTCAGGCTTTTATGCTCGAATTGTGGAAATACATTGGTCCCGATACGGATGTTCCTGCTGGCGATATAGGTGTTGGTGGACGTGAAGTGGCTTATATGTATGGCATGTATCGCAAACTGGCTCGCGAAAATACTGGTGTTCTTACAGGTAAAAATCTCGAATTTGGTGGTTCGCTTATTCGTCCTGAAGCTACTGGTTTTGGTGGTTTGTATTTTGTGCATCACATGCTCGAAAATGCAGGAGTTGATATTAAGGACAAGACAATTGCGCTTTCTGGTTTTGGTAACGTGGCTTGGGGGGCTGCTATCAAAGCTACCGAACTGGGTGCTAAAGTGGTTACTATTTCAGGTCCTGATGGTTATATTTATGATGCGGCAGGAATTTCGGGTGAGAAAATTGAGTATATGCTCGATCTTCGCGCTACTTGCAACGATATAGTGGAGCCTTATGCCGAAAAATTTGGTGCTGTTTTTGTTCCCAATCGTCGTCCATGGGAAGTGAAGGTGGATATAGCACTGCCTTGCGCCACACAAAACGAACTGAACGAAGCAGATGCCGAATTGCTAATTAAAAATGGTGTGATATGTGTAGCCGAAATTTCGAATATGGGTTGCACACCCGAAGCCATTGATTTGTTTTTGAAACATAAAATAATGTATGGTCCGGGTAAAGCGGTAAATGCTGGCGGTGTGGCTACTTCAGGTCTCGAAATGACTCAAAATGCCATGCATATTTCGTGGACAGCAGCTGAGGTGGATGAAAAACTGCATCAGATTATGAGCGAAATTCATAACCAATGTTTGAGATACGGTAAAGAAGCCGATGGCTATATCAACTATATGAAAGGAGCTAATGTAGCCGGATTCCTCAAAGTTGCCAAAGCAATGTTGGCGCAAGGAGTGATTTGAAGTAAGCGGTAAGCAGTAAGCAGTAAGCGGTAAGCAGTAAGCGGTAATCGGTAAGCAGTAAGTTGTTTCGAAACACATCATCACATCATCATATCAACATATCATCACATCATCAGAATGAAAGTATATAAATTTGGAGGAGCATCGGTTAAGTCGGCCGATGGTATTCGTAATATCGTTAAAATAGTATCGGGAGTCGACGGGCATTTGTTTATTGTTGTGTCGGCAATGGGTAAAACTACCAACGCTATGGAAGTGGTGTTGGACCATTTTATGAAAACCGATAAAGTGGCTTCGCTCACTAAACTACAAGAAGTAGAACAATATCACGCCGAGATTATTGGTGAGTTGTTTTCGCATACTGCGCTAGGTTTCGAAGCCGTTAAGCCACTTTTCGATAGCCTTAAAAATTATATCAACACGGCTATTGCCGACGATTATGATCGTTGCTACGATTATTTGGTTTCGTATGGCGAGCTTATTTCAACACGTATTGTTTCGGCATTTTTGCAAGAATCGGGTGTGTTAAATGCTTGGCTGGATATGCGTAAGCTGTTGATGACGGATAGTAATCACCGCGAAGCGAATGTGCGCATGGACGAATCCAAAATTCGACTCAAAGCTGCTGCAAATTTTGATGATGCCCGTATTTATATAGGTCAGGGTTTTATTGGTTCCAATCTAAAAGGTGATCCTACAACCTTGGGTCGTGAAGGTTCGGATTATACAGCTGCGGTTGTTGGTAACTTGCTCGATGCCGAGAGTGTATCCATTTGGAAGGATGTCCCCGGTATTTTGAATGCCGACCCACGTATATTTCATAATACAGTATTGATTCCAGAGCTAACTTATTTGGATGCAGTGGAATTGGCCTATAGTGGTGCTCAAATTATTCACCCTAAAACTATTAAACCGCTCGAAAACAAGCAGATTCCACTCTATGTTCGTCCATTTGGTAGTCCTGCTGAGGCTGGTTCTGTTATTAAGGCTAGCACTACAAAACCGATAGATGTACCAGTACTTATTTTGCGTAAAAACTTGGTGTTAGTTACCATACGTCCCCGCGATTTTTCGTTTGTGTTGGAGGAAAGTCTTTCAAAAGCATTTGCAGTGTTTAATAAACACCGGCTTAAAATATCGCTTATTCAAAGTTCGGCTATCAGTATTTCGGTTTGTGTGGATAATACACGCTATCTGAATGCTGCTTTGGATGAACTTGGAAATGAATTCAAAGTATCATACAACACCGATTTGGAATTGTTAACCATACGTGGAACCAACGATAGTATTATCCAGGAAACAACTGCCGGCCGAACCATTATGCTATCGCAACGTACGCGACGCATTGCACGTTTTCTTTTAAAAACGGAAGAATAGTTTTCGAATTGATTTGTTTTCAATAAAAAATTGTAACTTTGCATGCTACAATAAGTATTATTTAAAACAAAAAATATCCTTTATGGAAGAGCAAGAAAATCAGTTAAATATCGAACTTTCGGCCGAAATTGCTGAAGGTATTTATTCAAACCTCGCTATTATATCACATTCAACATCCGAATTCGTTGTCGATTTTGTTCGAATTATGCCTGGCACACCCAAAGCCAATGTAAAATCGCGCATTATCCTCACTCCCGAACATGCTAAACGATTGATGTTTGCATTGCAGGATAATATTGCTAAATTTGAAGCTCAGAATGGCAAAATTATGATTCCTGACAATCAATTTATTCCACCTATGCCCATGGGGTTTGGTGGCGGCGAAGCGTAAAATAGTTTACAGTTGATAGTTTACAGTGTATAGCAAATATAATTCAGAGTATTAATTCAAGATTTATTTCATGTCCAAAAAAATATTTATACTAATCAGTTTTGTATTAGTTAATATAGTGCTGCATGCACAAGTAAAAGCTGGTGAGCGTTTGGTTTTTGCTGGCTCGTACGAAGTGAGTGGTTTGATGACTAATATCGCGCAGCTTACCATGTCTACATCGTCGATGCAAACAGCCAAAAATAACTACTTGCATTTAAGACTCGAAATGGCTACG
>CAIWIS010000497.1 GCA_903912795.1 uncultured Bacteroidales bacterium | reverse complement strand
TTCTGTTGCGCCTGGAACAAATCAATACGTATTGGGAGCACCTCTTTTCAAGAAAATTACACTAAAACTTGAAAATGGAAAAACCTTTGTGATAAATGCTGCTAATAATAGCGCGGAAAATCTGTATGTTCAAAAAGCAAAGCTGAATGGCAAAGAATATACAAAAAACTATTTGAATCATTCCGACATTACAAAAGGCGGTACATTTGATTTAATAATGTCTTCGGAGCCAAACAAAAGCAAAGGTGTTGATAAAAATGATTTTCCTTACTCAATGACAAATGAATTAAAATGAAGAATAAAACTTTAGCAACAATCATTTTATTGTATTTATCTTGTATACAGACTTATGGCCAACTTAATTTTGATGCCGGTTCGCAATTTAAATCGGGAGTGTCGTATGGCACAATGACTGATTCGAGAGATGGTAAGGTTTATAAAACCATAAAAATTGGCACACAAACTTGGCTGGCCGAAAACTTAAGCTATAAAACGACTACAGGTAGTTTTGCGTTCGATCTTGACGAATCTATTGCCAAAAGATATGGTAGGTTATACGATTGGAAAACGGCCACAACCGTTTGTCCACAGGGTTGGCATTTACCAAGTAATGCCGAATGGAATCTGCTGACAGAATTTTTAGAAGATAGCATTGCCGGAACCAAAGTGAAAGCAACAACAGGTTGGATCCCTTCTAAGTTGGTAGGAAATAATAATAGTGGTTTTTGTGGACTAGGTTCAGGTTATCGCCACGAAGACGGTACATTCGGAAGCCTGGGACTTAATGCTAATTTTTGGTCAGCTACAGCCGTTGATAGTGAGCTGGTTTGGGGACGCAATCTCTATTATATGAGTGAAAAAGTAAACATCCGAAAGTATAGCCGTACAAATTTTTACAGCATTCGGTGCGTGAAGGACTGAGTTTGTATTGCAACCCATAATTTTTATAGCTCAATTCCAGATCTAGTACGTATTCAAATATGAAAAAATATATATATATCATTGTCCTTTTGCTTTGCAATTTTAATGTTTGGGCGCAAAAGCCAATATTGCAATGGTCTTTTAATGAGAATTGTTCCGATTCAATTTATGGAAATGCCATTTATACAGAGGGTGTATCAGCTAAAGCACTGGTTTTTGATGGCTATACAACTCAAATAGTCCACAAAGGCAATAAACAAAATTTAATAACTCAAAACTTCACATTATCAGCTTGGATAGCACCCCAGGAATACTCTTTGAATTTATCAGCAATAGTGAATCAACAAAAAGATCTTAAAATAGGTTTTTTCTTCGGCATTAATCATGTTGGAAAATTAGTCGGGTCATTATCTGTTGGCGATGAATGGAAAACCTGCATTTCAACTGATAGCGTACCCTTGCTTCAATGGTCGCATGTGGCTATGGTTTTCGATGTTGAGAAAGGTGTTACTTTGTATATCAATAATAAAAAAGTGGGCGAAAATAGATTTACTGGTATTCCCGTTTTTGCAACTGATGCTGATATTGTCCTGGGTAAAACGCAAACTAAGCTTACGCCCGCTTTTACGGAACGAAAGACCAGTAAAGCCCTTGGGTCGTGGATGTTATTTGATGGATTAATGGATGAACTGCAAATTTATGACAAAGCATTCAATACAAAAGAGATTTCTAAATTATATAAATCGGTCAAAGTTGAAGTAATTCAACCATTAAATTTTAGGAAAATGCCTTCGGGTACGGATGAAGATCGTCCTTTTGGAGCATATTATACCCAACTAAAATTCGCGCCAGGCTGGGATAACCTTTGGCGAGGCAGCGATTTGCCCGATATTGTGGTTCGTTTTAAAAACAGCCCGGTAAAATTAGTTTTTTGGCGAGGAACCGGTTACATACCAGCACTAGTTACTGAAAACGGAATTTGGATGACCGATCAGAGTGTAGAGAATTTTGGGAAAGGCGAATGTTACGAAGCTATGGGAGATAAACAGTGTCGGTATTCTCATGTACGGATAATTGAAAATACCCAGGCGCGTGTGGTTGTGCATTGGCGATACGCTTTGTCAGCCATACGACACCAAATTTATAGTGAAACAGATACAAGCAGGGGAGAGTGGGTCGATGAATTCTGGACAGCCTATCCCGATGGCGTGGTAGTTCGTAAACAGGTATTATGGTCTGACTTTTTGCCAATAAACGACCGGAAATTCTATCAGTTTCAGGAAACAATTTTCTTTAACCAACCGGGCACTAAACCGCAAGACAATATGAATCTTGAAGCAATTACCTTCTCAGATTCGGAAGGAAATAAAGCTTCCTATTCATGGGAAAACGGCGTGCCAAGTA
>CAIWIS010000496.1 GCA_903912795.1 uncultured Bacteroidales bacterium | reverse complement strand
GCTTAGGTAATTCTACACAAGGGATTAAATTTCCATACGAAAATATGAATGCAAGCACTGTAGCAACTCCTACGCGTGCATTCAACACAATTTCTACAGATATTATGGGCAGCAACCGCACAATTAATACAACTGTCGAAATGGGTGCTTACGAATATAATCCAATAGTTGTAACCACTGCTTCTGCTGATATTAATAAAGGTACAGTTTCGGCAAATGTTACTGTGAGCAAAGGCTCATCCGCTGCTCTAGTAGCTACACCAGTATCGGGTTATAAATTCTCAAAATGGAACGATGGAACAAGTGATGTTTCAACTTCGGCTACATATTCTTTTGTGCCAACGGCTGATGTTACGCTTACAGCTACTTTCGAAGTTGATTTAGGAACAGGAGTCAACAATGTAACTAACAACCGTTTTGTAGTAGTGAATAATAAAAAACTTACTATTGCAGAAACCGGACAACTGTTGGTTTACAATGCTACAGGAAAATTGGTAGTTGATAAATATATAGTTGGTGAAACTGTATCTGTAGAAAAAACAGGAGTTTATTTTGTGAAACTTCGTACCGAAAGTGGTGTAAGAACTCAGAAAGTGTTGGTTGATTAATTCAATTTAAATTTTGGTTGTTCAAAAAGGGTAGTCGTATGTACTGCCCTTTTTTGTATATTTGTCGCTAATTTTTTTTAATAATTTGTGTTATGATGCGGACTCAACTTCGTTTTTTCTTTTTATTACTGTTGCTAAATATTTTTACAGCACAATCGCAACAAATAATTCTGTTCCAGAATCACGAAAACGGGATTTATAAATCGGGAGACAAAGTTCGGATTGTTGCATTTTTGCAGGATAAGTCAACGGATTCGCTAACCGTGAAAATTCAGACCGATTTCACAAAATGGACTTCCGAAAAACATACATATAAGGGCGATTCAATGGTGATTTTCGAAAAAACGCTTGATAAAACAGGTACGCTGGTTTTCGAAGTTGCTTCTAAAAACGAATCGGGCAGTATTGGCTTAATTTGCAATCCCGATAAATTTATACCCGGCACGCAGCGTCCGAAAGATTTTGATCGTTTTTGGAAAAATCAGATAAAATCACAGCGGGCTTTACCAATGCAGGTTGTATCTAAATCTGTTGCAGGAACGCCGGCCGGATACAGTTGTTACGATATGGAACTCAACAGCACAGCTACGAAACCGGCCCGTGGATACTTTGCAAAACCACAAAATGCAAAACCCCGTTCTCTGCCGATTGTGATTTATTTTCATGCAGCAGGTGTAAATGGAAATTGGTGTCGTTCGGAACCAGGGAATGCGTTGCGCTATGCAAAAATGGGTAAAGGAGCACTTTGTTTCGACCTGAATGCACATGGTATGTTGAATGGACAACCGAATGACTATTACAATAATTTGGATAGTACTATATTGAAAAACTATGCCCAAACAAGTCTCGAAAACAAGGAAACAGTATATTTTCTGGGTATGTATTTGCGTTTGCTTCGAACTATAGATTATCTTACCAAACAACCTGAATGGGACGGAAAACGAATTTTGGTTTTGGGCGAAAGTCAGGGTGGTGGACAGGCACTTGCTGCCGCAGGACTTGACAAACGGATTACTGCTGTAGTGGCAACTGTTCCAGCCATGTGCGATTGGGGTGGAACGCTTGTTGGACGAAAAGGAAGTTGGCCATATCCATTTCTAACTAAAAACAACCGCGAAAAGATGTTGGAATCTTTACCTTATTACGATGTGGCGCATATTTTAAAGGGGTCAAAAGCAACTTTAGTTGTCGAAATTGGATTGATAGATCAAACCTGTCCTTCGTCGGCAATTTTCGCAGCATTGAATCAATCAAAAGGGAAAAAGCAAATTATAACTGTTCCGTATCGTGGACACCACATGACCCAACCCGCTTACAAAGATCTGTTTGACAAAACAGTTGCTAAACCCAAAGATGATT
>CAIWIS010000495.1 GCA_903912795.1 uncultured Bacteroidales bacterium | reverse complement strand
TTGCTCTCTATTCAATTTCTTATTTTGATAAATCTCCCTATTAATTATCTTATTTGTACTTTTAATATCATAGGTAATTTCACATTTTCTTCGCCTTTCAAGTAGCGTCCTAAACGGTCGAGCAACTCGGTTCCTTCTTCCATAATGGTAAGGTCGGCAGCAAAATCGGTATCAAAAACATATTTGAATCCTAAACGGCGTAATGCAGCAGCCATTTTACCAGTTACCGAGGTTCCAGGCTCTAAACCGAATTCTTCGCCCAAGGCAGCACGTACGGCAGGAGCAGTTTGTACAATTACCGTTTTTGTTCTATCAGATAGTGCACGTAACACATCGTTAGAGTGGTCAACTTCGGTCAAAGCACCTGTAGGACAAACCGAAACGCATTGTCCGCAATAGGTGCAAGGCGATTTTTCTAAGTCCATTTCGAAAGCAGGAGCTACCACCGAATTAAATCCACGGTTTACTGCCGAAAGAGCTCCAACTGTTTGAACCTCGTTACACATCATTTCGCAACGACGACACATAATACATTTGTCCACATCGCGGATAATGGAAGGTGATGTATCTTTACGATAGGTTGATTTTTCGCCTTGATATGGAATATCGCGGATTCCAAATTTGGTAGCCAAACTTTGAAGTTCACAATTTCCCGATTTTGCACACACCAAACAATCGAATGGGTGATCCGATATAATTAGTTTCAACACTGTACGACGCGCATTCAACACACGAATATTATGAGAATTTATAACCATACCATTTTGTGCTTCGGTAGCGCAGGCAGGTGCCAAATTTTTTCGTCCATCCACTTCAACTACACAAATACGACAACCACCAGGTTTGTTTTCGATGTTCATGTCACACATCTCAAAATGGCAAAGGGTTGGTATTTCAATACCAATTTTGCGGGCAGCTTTTAGGATAGTAGTTCCTTTTTCTACTTCTACCGTTTTATTATCGATGGTTAATTTAATTGTCTCCATTTTCAACTTTTTTAGGGGTGTGTTCTAATTTAATACTAATAGCATCGAAAGCACATTTCTCTTCGCATGCACCACATTTAATACAAATATCCTGATGTATATAATGTACTTGTTTTTTGTCGCCAGTGATGGCATTTACCGGACAACTGCGTTTACAAGCCGTACAACCTACGCATTGATCTTCGTCAATTACATAATAAAGCAATGCCTTACATTGTCCAGCACGACATTTCTTTTCTTCGATATGTTCCACATATTCATCCCAAAAGTTTTCGAGAGTAGAAAGTACTGGGTTTGGCGATGTTTGTCCTAAACCACAAAGTGAGGTATCCTTAATAACCGAACTAAGGTTTTTAAGTCGTTCGAGATCTTCCCAAGTGCCTTTTCCTTGTGTTATTTTATCGAGCACTTCGTAAAGTCTTTTATTACCTACACGACAAGGAGCGCATTTTCCACACGATTCTTCGACAATAAAATCGAGGTAAAATTTAGCTACAGATACCATACAATCGTCTTCGTCGAGCACAATCATACCGCCTGAGCCCATCATTGAGCCAACAGCTGTTAAGTTGTCATAATCAATAGGCGTATCCAAGTGTTTTTCGGTTAAGCAACCGCCCGAAGGACCACCAGTTTGAACTGCTTTGAATTTTTTACCATCCTTGATACCACCACCAATTTCGAAAATAATTTCGCGGAGCGTAATTCCCATTGGTACTTCGATAAGTCCTACATTGTTAATTTTACCTGCCAACGCAAAAACCTTTGTACCTTTTGATTTTTCGGTTCCAATGCTTGCAAAATATTCAGCTCCTTCGTTGATGATAACAGGAATATTGGCAAAAGTTTCTACATTATTTACATTGGTAGGTTTGCCTAAATAGCCCGAAACTGATGGAAATGGTGGTTTGAAAGTTGGCTCACCACGCATTCCTTCCATCGAATGAATCAATGCTGTTTCCTCACCACAAACAAAGGCACCAGCACCAAAACGCAATTGAATATCGAAACAAAATGTACTTCCTAAAATATTATCGCCTAACAGCCCAAGCTCACGAGCCTGTGCGATGGCTTTTTGTAAACGCTGAATTGCTAATGGATACTCGGCACGTATATAAACCAAACCTTTCGAACCTCCAATAGCAAAACCACAAATTGCCATGGCTTCGATAACTGAATGTGGGTCACCTTCGAGAATTGCACGGTCCATAAATGCACCAGGATCACCTTCGTCGGCATTACAAACTACATATTTTTGGTCCGCTTCTACTTTGCTGGTAATTTCCCACTTCAATCCGGTTGGAAAACCACCACCACCACGACCGCGAAGTCCCGATTTTTTGATGATATCAATGGTGCGTTGTGCATCAAGCTCAGTAAGCACCTTACCTAAAGCCTGATAACCATCGTGTATAAGATATTCGTTTATATTCTCTGGGTTAATTGCACCACAATTACGCAATGCTATACGTTTTTGTTTTTTGTAAAAATCCATGTGCTCCGAGTCGCTTACACGTTCGCTTGTAACAGGATCTTTAAACAGTAGGCGCTCTACTTTTCCACCACCTACAATGTGTTGGTCAATAATTTCACGTGCATCGTTTGGAGTAACCTCAGTATAGAAGGTATTGTCGGGGAGAATTTTAACGATAGGTCCTTTTTCGCAAAAACCAAAACAACCTGTAGATGTTACTTCTACATTGGTACTCAATCCTTTGTCGTTGATAATTCGCTTTAGTTTTTCGTCAAGTGCAATACTTTGTGCAGCATGGCAACCCGTTCCTCCGCAGACATGTACATGTTGTTTGAACTTGGCCTTTTCGGCCTCAAGCACTTTTTGCATGTAAACAAGTTCAGGCAAAGATTTTACTTTTGTCATAATTTGTTTTTTAGTTTTATTAGTTTGAAATTTGTTGTGTTACTTAGTTGAAGTAAAAACCTGCTATTTAAAACAATTTGGTTGACCAAAAGCGCAGGGTGAAATTCATAAAACAGCGCGCTGTATTTTAGTTATACACCTGATTGATAGACGTATAAATAATTACAAATTTCAACTGCAAAGATACGAAAATATTTTTGATTACGGAAAAATTTCTTTAATGATTTTCAACCACTTCACCAATCAGCGTTGCTGACGAAGCTGAAAGTATTTTCACATGAATAAATTCGCCAATCTTACGACCTTCACGAGGAAATATCACCACTTTGTTTTGCGAAGTACGTCCAAAAAGTTGTTCCTTGGAGCGTTTTGAAAAGCCCTCAACCATTACTTCAAAAGTTTTCCCAATATCATTCTGATTGCTTTGGTTGGCAATTTCGTTTTGCAAGCTAATAATTTCGTCTAATCGGCGGAGTTTTATTTCCTCAGGTACATTATCTTCCATTCGTTTAGCTGCTACAGTTCCCGGTCGTTCGGAGTATTTAAACATAAAAGCCATATCGAATTTTACCTCACGCATTAAGCTGAGTGATTCTTGATGGTCTTCTTCTGTTTCGTCCGAAAATCCACAAAAAATATCCGTGCCAATAGCAATATCCGGAATCATACGGCGCATAGTTGCAACACGGTCGAGGTACCACTCGCGGGTATATTTGCGGTTCATGAGTTTTAGGATTTTATTGCTACCCGACTGTACCGGCAAATGTATAAACCGGCAAATATTTGGATATTTGGCAATTACAGCTATGGTTTCGTCGGTCATATCTTTGGGGTGCGGTGAAGTAAACCGAATGCGCATATCTGGTACCATTTCGGCAATAATGCTCAGCAATTCAGGAAATTCTATCACTTTACCATCTTCTTGTGCAAAATTGTAGGAGTTAACAGTTTGTCCAAGCAAAGTAACTTCTTTATAGTTTTTGGCTTTCAGGTCGCGTATTTCGTTTAAAATACTTTCCACATCACGACTACGCTCTCTACCTCGGGTGTAGGGAACAATGCAGTAGGTGCAAAATTTATCGCATCCACGCATAATGGATACAAAACCCGAAATGGATGCACCAATTCGAGTAGGCATTACATCTTTATAGGTTTCGGTTTTCGAAAGTTCTACATTTATGGCTTTTTCACCATTTTCAACCGTATTGATAAGGTTTGGAATATCTAAATAAGCATCAGGGCCTACCACAATGTTTACGCCGTGGTCGGTTATCAATTCTTCTTTCACGCGTTCGGCCATACAACCAATAACGCCAACTATCAAGCCTTTCTTTTTTCGTTTTAGCGATTGATAATACTTTAGACGTTGAATTACTTTTTGTTCGGCATTATCGCGCACCGAACAGGTGTTTACGAAAATTGCATTGGCATCGGTAATTGTATCGGTTAATTCAAAACCGTCCATTTCCATAATTGATGCCACCACTTCGCTATCGGCCACATTCATTTGGCAGCCATAGGTCTCAATAAAGAGTTTTTTGTCGTTCAAAACGGATTTAGAGTCCGTCGAAGCAACTTTTTGATCTTTGTTTTCCATAAATAATTATTGTTTTTAAAATAAGGCACAAAGATACGCAATAAAGGTAGAAGTTAGAAATTTGAAATTAGAAGTTTGAAGTTCAAAAATCATGGAGTATAATATTGATTTTGTGAATCGAAAAAATAATTGTAATTTTGCAGCCGCTTTGAAAAGAAACATAATTATTTTAAAATACTATATTTCAGGATTTTAAAATTCATATCACAATCTCTTTTTTTGATTTTTAAAAATAAATAATTAAATAAAAAACTCACTTCATGATGAATGCTCAAGACATCAAAAACGGAACATGTATCCGTATGGATGGTAAACTGTATTTTGTAATAGAATTTTTGCACGTAAAACCAGGAAAAGGAAATACGTTTATGCGTACAACGCTAAAAGATGTGGTTGATGGACGTGTAATTGAACGCCGTTTTAATATTGGCGAAAAATTGGAAGATGTTCGTGTAGAACGCCGCGCTTATCAATTTGTATATAAAGAAGCTGATGATTTCATTTTTATGAATCAAGAAACTTACGATCAACATCCAATTGCAAAATCGCTTATAAATGGTGTTGACTTTTTGCTCGAAGGAATGACACTTGAGGTTGTTTCGGATGCATCGACCGACACGGTACTTTATGCTGATATGCCAGTAAAAGTTCAAATGAAAATTACCTATACTGAACCTGGTATGAAAGGCGATACTGCAACTAACACGCTGAAACCAGCTACAGTAGAATCGGGTGCTACAGTACGTGTTCCACTATTTATTACCGAAGGCGAAACAATTGAAATTGACACACGCGATGGTTCGTATTTAGGACGTGTAAAAGCCTAGATATTTACTATTTAGACATTTAGTATTTACCATTTTAAAATAAATCCGACTTACACAGTATTGTTTGTCGGATTTTTTTTATTTTTGTTGCAAAATAACACAAAATGAAAAATCGAATTCGCAGTTTTGGCTATGCCTTTAAGGGTATAAAAGCCGTTTTTGGCAACGAAGCAAATATGAATATCCATTTAATAATAAGCATATTAGTAATTGTCTGTGGATTTATTTTTAATATAAGCATTTCCGAATGGATGCTTTGTATTATTTGTTTTGGCTTGGTTATTAGCCTCGAAATGCTAAATTCTGCTATCGAAAACTTAGTAAACCTTGTTTCGCCCGAACAAAATAAAATAGCTGGTAAAATAAAAGATATTTCGGCAGGAGCAGTTTTGATAGCTGCAATTTGTGCAGCTATAGTGGGACTAATTATTTTTGTACCAAAAGGTTGGTCAC
>CAIWIS010000494.1 GCA_903912795.1 uncultured Bacteroidales bacterium | reverse complement strand
TTGTACATCACCGTTCGGCTATCGACGATGGAGGATGGAGCATATTGCAAATTACGGGTCATGCTAACGGTTGGTTGAAAGAGTGTACATTCGAAAGTGTTAGCAATGCCGCACGCATACAGCAAAGTGCTAATTATTCGGTGCTGAATTGTCGCATTATTGGCAATGCCGGACATGCAGCCATCAGTTCCGAGGGTTCGAGCCGTGTGTTAATAGCAAAATGTGAAGATAAAGCATCGCAATGGCATACTTTTGGCGTAGGTAAGCCCAGCATGAACACTGTGATTTGGCGTTGCACCAGCACACCTACTACCAGTTTCGAATCGCATGCCACGCAACCGCGCAACACGCTTATCGACAATCAGACAGGTGGTTTTGTGATTTCGCGTTACGGAGGAGCCATAGCCTGCCTGCCCAATCATCTGCAAAACCTGATTCTCTGGAATTACACAGCCACCAACGACGATGTGTATGCCGGTTACGAATTTTGGGATTCGAACAGTATTTGGCTGAAAATCCCAATGCCGGTCGTTGCAGGATTCAAAGCTTCTCATATCACATTTAATCAGCAACAACTAAAAACACCCGAAGCCCTGAATGGCAAAACCTCCCCCGAATCGCTCTACGAAGCACAATTAGAATTAAGATTGGGTAAATTGCCGCAGTGGATTTCTGAAATCAATCAATAAACTTTATAACCCATTTTTGTTCGTGTACTGCCCCAAAAAGTTGGACGCATTTAATTATTAGTTATAAATTAGACAGTCTTTGAAAACTATTTAAAGTGTAGATTAGCAATAAAATATCAGACGACAGTAATGCTAATACAACTATCAATCATAGAAAAACCTCACTGATAAATATCATTCCATACAATTCTATACACAAATTCGGAAAATAAAGAACATAGCAAATTATTATTTTCAACTACATTTGCCAAAAATTTATTTATTGAGAGAAATTAAATTGTAAAAATGGAAATATTATGAAACAAATTAAACTACTTTTTATTTTATGTGCATATGCTACAATAGCAAATGCCGCAACTGTGTATTATGTAAGTTCTACAGGAAATAATACAACCGGAGATAGTTGGGCAACTGCTTTTACAAGCCCTGCAGCAGCAATTGCAAGTACTACACCCCAAGCAGGAGATGAGTTTTGGGTAAAACAAGGTACTTATGCTTCGGCTACAACTTTAAACTGGGAAACGGGTCAAAATTTCTACGGTGGTTTTATTGGAACCGAAACCCAAAGAAGCGAAAGAAGTACTGATGCTTCGCTTACTATTCTTGAAGGAAACAATACAAACAGAGTTTTAAATGCTCCGGCAATGGCATCTGCCACAACCTGGGACGGTTTTACCATTCAGAAAGGTTTAACAACTGGTGGTGGAGCGGGTGTTTTTATGCAAAAAAATGCCATTTTGCAAAACTGTGTTGTTAAAGACAATGTTACAACTGACTTTGGCGGTGGAGGTATTTTTATACAAGGAGGTGCTACTGATACCGATTCGATAAAAGTACTTAATTGCGTTATTAAAAATAATATCAATACTAAATCGGGTGCAGCCAAACGTGGCGGAGGTGGTATTTATGTGAAAGCGGGTTCATATAAAGCAGTAATCAGAGGATGTACTATAGAAAACAATACCGTTGATGGATTGGCAAATAGTGGTTCAGATGTTGATGGTGGTGGCGTTTATCTGTGCGATGGTATACTGGAAGGTTCAATAATTCGAAATAATATTGCAACCAACAAAAATGCATCTACGCAAGCACTTTCTTTGAATGGCAAATGCCAAGGTGGTGGCATATTTATAATGCCTCAAACTACAAGCAACCCAATAACTGTTCGGAATTGTACTATTACCGGAAACACGGCAAATACTTCGCAAGGTGGAGGAATAGCAATTGACCCGTTGTGGTCAACAGCAGTTATAGCAGCGAATGTGAATGTCAGTAATTCAATTATTACAAATAATTCGGCATATAAAGCAGGCGGTGGAATTGTAACCGATGGACAGGCAATCACATCATCGTCATCTTATACTTTCACAAATTGTGTTATTGCCAACAACGAATCGAGCAATGTAGCAGCAGGTGGTGGTGGGGCATTTGTAAATAACGCCACAGATTATGCCGGAGCAGTAAGTTTCAATAATTGTACAGTAGTAAATAATAAAATGCTCACTACAAATTATGGTGGAGCTGGAATTTTTTACAACAATATTAAAGCAGATATTACTAATTGTGCTTTTTGGGGTAATGGCAGTGTGGGTACTTTAGCACCTTATAATGTGCGGGTAAAGAACACGCTTACAACTAATAAATTGATTTATTGTGCATTCGATAACCGCTTTATTGAAACTGAGGTTTCACCGGTTGCTACACCCGCCGACTTAACCGGAAAAGTGATTGTTGATATAGCAAATTCAGGTTCAACAGGCGGAACACTTTATGCCAATTTTGTAAGTCCTACTAACTTTGTTGGTAAGGTTGTAAGTGGAGCTGATCAAACATCGCTCAATGCTGCAAACTGGGCACTTTTGTCTACTTCTGCTCTTATCGATGCAGGAGTAACAGTTTCGGCAATTACAACAGATATTGCGGGTGTTGCACGTCCACAGGGAGCTACATCGAAATACGATATTGGTGCTTACGAGTACAGTTCAGGAATATCAACTGCTACTATTCAGAATATTTCAAAAATTCGTATTTTTGCTGCCAATGGACAACTAGTAATTGATAACCATTCATCAGCTATTCAAATTGTAGCTATTTATAGTTTAACAGGAACACAGTTGAACGGTTTTAATGCCAAGGAAGGACGCAGTGTTGTAACTTTGCCAAAAGGTCAACTTTATCTGGTAAAAGTGGGTGAACAAACACAAAAAGTATTACTTTACTAACTGATAATGCATTAACTGATATTCGGAATTAAATACCCATTGTGTTCATTTATTTAATCGGCTTCTTGTTGATAATTTAATCAGAACAGAATGGGTATTACTATGTGATTAAATTTTTAGTAGAAATACATAGTTTTCAAAATCATGAGTTTAGAAATTGAAAAAGAAGTTATAGATAAAACATTTCATTGTAAAAGAAACTTTGAATGCACTAAAAATACATCTAATTATTGTACAATAGACCATTGCGTAAATAACGAAGTTCACTTTCTTGACAACAATGAAGTTAAGTTGTGTAATTATAAAATACATTTTGGAAACTCTTCAATTTGTAGCTGTCCGACCAGAAAAGAAATTTACAATAAATATGGTTTATAATATAGCAACTGATTAAAATTATTCAATGAAAAAATTGTTTTTATTTACATTACTAGGATTCTTAATCTTGGGCGTAAACGCTAAGAATATTGACAATAAAGTATTCTGGAAAGAGGATTTTTCATCTGGCAAAATGCATGAAGGGTGGACATCAGTTGTATTGAACGACAGTAGTACGGCCTGGTTTTTTACCGACCAACCTTACCCTGGCTCGCCTGGGCGTAACTATCAGGCACCTCCAATTGCTTCTGCCAGTCGCGGCTACCACCTCCAAATTGCGCCAGGGGTACGCGTTGGAAAAAATATTCGTAAATGGGAAAAGGCCAATATACAGCCTAATGCTTATATCCAAACTTGTGCTATTGATTGTTCTACAAAAAAATCAGTGGTATTGAAGTTCCAGCAAAACTTTTTTTGGGGCGAGTGGGAACATCCAGGCCTCGTTTCAGGATTAATTGTGGCAGTAAGTAACAATGGAAGGGATTGGAAAGAATATGATGTAAGAAACAATATTGAACCTGCTGCTGACTGTCCGAATCCAATGGACGTAGAACTGAATATTACGTCGGTTGCTGCCACACAAAAAACTGTTTATATTCGTTTTTGGTGGCGAAATATGTATCAATGGTACTGGATGGTGGACGACATTCAGCTGTCAGAAGCATTTGATACCGACATACAAGCATTGGATATTGCATCGCACAAAACGGAAGGTAATGTTTTTATTAAAAACGATGTACTTAAGTTCCGCTTTGTTAATCTTAGTTCAAAGCCCATTACTAAAAATGTAGATTGCTATTTACAACTTGACAAACAACCTTTGTTGAAATATACTGTAACAGCTACAGATAAAAAACCTATTGGAATAATAGATACTGTGACTGTCAGTTTTCCAAATCTCGATTTAACGGATATTGGAATTCACAAAGTGAAATTTTACACCGATATCGAAAATGATTTACGCCGTTCAAACGACACATTATCGATGGAGTTATATTCCAAAGCATGTGAACTAGGCAATATAACCGACATAAAAGCTGCTGATAATGAGTTTCTTATATCAAGCAATACGGTGCAAGTTAAATTGCAAATTCTCAGAAATGACATGTTCCGTATTTGGCTAGCTTATGATGGCATTTTCACCAACCCTGCCGGAAACGATATTATTACCAATACACCTGCGGGGTTAGTGGATTCAAAATTTTCGGATCAGGGAAATTATTATTTGATAAAAACTTCCGAAATGACCATTCGAGCGTACAAACAACCTTTGCGTTTTGCATTGTATAAAGCCGATAACTCAACTTTAATCTGGGAAGAAACAAGTGGAATTACCTACGGAAAACAAACCGTTCAGTATTTGAAACGAGGTGAAAACGAGCAGTTTTTTGGTGGCGGAATGCAAAACGGTCGCTTCTCACACCGAAATAAAACCATTAAAATGACGATTGATTACAATTGGGAAGATGGCGGAAATCCGAATCCAGAGACTTTTTATATGAGTACAAATGGCTATGGCGCAGTTCGGAATACGTATGCAACCGGAGCATATTCATTTAACGACACATTGCAATTGACACATGACGAAAGTCGCTTCGACTGCTATTATTTTGTTGGAAATTCACTGAAGGAAGCATTGGGAGATTTTACCGATTTAACTGGGAAACCTTTTTTGATGGCACGTTGGGCATTGGGAATGGGCGATTCTAATTGCTACAACCGTGGAGCACAAGCTGGCAAAACCATTGGCTCAACCACCACCGGTCATTCTGGCCTTACACCAAGCGTAATCAACCTGATTGCCGATAAATATGTGGAATACAAAATGCCTCGCGGCTGGATTTTACCAAACGATGGGTATGGTTGTGGTTACACTGCGCTCGATTCTGTAGTTCGCGAATTGAAAAAACGAGGTTTCTACACAGGTCTTTGGACTGAAAATGGGGTGGAGAAAATGGCTCGGGAAGTGGGAGAATATGGTTCGCGTTTGGCAAAGTTAGATGTGGCTTGGGTGGGTCCGGGATTCAAATTTGCACTTGATGGAGCAAAACAGGCCTATGAAGGCATCGAGAAAAACAGTGATGCGCGTGGCTTTGTTTGGACTGTTTGCGGCTGGACAGGTTCGCATCGCAATTCGGTATTGTGGACTGGCGACCAAAGTGGAAGCTGGAATTATATCCGCTGGCATATTCCTACGGTGATTGGCTCAGGACTTTCGGCTCAAAACTGTGCAACGGGCGATGTAGATGGAATTTTCGGAGGAAGCGACTCTACTTATGTGCGCGATTTGCAATGGAAATGTTTTACTCCGGTTTTTATGTC